>CALCTI010000341.1 GCA_937894105.1 uncultured cyanobacterium | reverse complement strand
GGCAAACTCCCTTGGGAGCTGTTTCCGCCTGTGCGCTGGCCCTGGCGGCTTGTGTCCACGGGGGGGGAGATTGTATTTGCGCCAACGGTGTTGCTCTTGAGAGACATGGGCAATATTTGGCGACGCTGGTCCCGTTGGCGGCGATCGCCCGTAGGAAGAAAACTGTCCTGGCAATCCCTTTTCCAATTTATTCCCCAACGACACTCCCTTCTTACCCAAGCCCTAGTGGATCGAAGGGCTGGTCTTGCCACTACCCCCATTTCCCAGCGCCGCTCCCGTCACCTCCGAGCGTGGACACGGGAAGCCTGGATACAAAGTCTATGGCTAGGGTGTTTGGTGGGGGCTAGCCTATTTGTATTTGTGAGCCGTCCTTCTCCGGCGATCGCCTATTACCCCTTGGAATACATCCCGCTGCCCTAAATTTTATGGGCTTCTTTACGGCTCGGTCCCAAGGAAACAGTGCTGTCCGCTCTGCTGGTGTCCATTATTGCGATCGCCGGGACCGCCCAGGGATTGGGACCTTTTGCCGTCAAAGCCATCGACAAACCCCAAACCATTCTGTTGCTTCAGGCGTTCCTTGGGGTCATTGTGATCACGGCCCTGTTGATGGCGGCAGCAGTATCGGAGCGCGATCGGGTGATGAACTCCCTACGGCGCAGCGAACAGCGGTACAAATCTCTCAGTGAAGATCTGGAAGAGCGGGTTATCCAACGCACCCAGGAACTTCAGGAACAACAGCGCCAAAGCGAGTATTTACTGCTCAATATTTTGCCCCAGGCGATCGCCCAACAACTCAAACAACATCCCAACGAAACCATCGCCGAAACCTTCGAGCAGGTGACGGTCCTCTTCGCCGATATTGTGCAATTTACCGAATTTGCCGCCGCCGTCCCCCCCCAACAACTGGTGTCCCTGCTCAATCAAATTATTTCCGACTTTGACCGGCTCACAGAAACCTACGGGCTCGAAAAAATCAAAACCATTGGCGATGAATATATGGTGGTCGGCGGCTTGCCCACCCCAAACCCACACCAAGTGCAAGCGGTGGCTGAACTAGCCTTAGCCATGCAGGAAGTGATCCGCCACCACACTCGCCCGGACGGTCGCGCCTTTCAAATTCGCATCGGCATCCACTGTGGAAATGTGGTAGCCGGCGTTATCGGCGTGAAAAAATTTGCCTACGACCTGTGGGGGGACACGGTAAATCTGGCGAGCCGGTTGGAAACGTCCAGCCATCCCGATGCCATCCAAGTGTCTGAGGCGGTGTACGAAAAACTAAGCGATCGCTTCCTTTTAAAATTAAGAGGAGAGGTTGACCTAAAAGGAAAAGGCTCCACGCGCACCTATTGGCTTCTGGGACCCCAAAGATCACAGAGAAAAGATCACAGAGTTCCGAGGTAAACCTTTAAGCGCCTGGTATGGTGCCAGACTTTTAACCCTCTCTCCACGTCCCTTAATTCCTCGGACAACAGCAGCCCATGGCGATCCTCTCTCCTCTGTATCGACGGTTTAAACGTACCCCCGTTGTTAGAAAATGGGCGCGTATTTTTAATGGACTAGACAGTGAGCGTGATAGCACCCCAGGCGATCGCCCAGAGCTTGGCAACCTGGGGCAAGGCTGGATTGCGTCCGCGGATCAGTCTTACTCCCGCTGGCAACGACGGTTTACAGGAGCTCGCCTAAAGCTAGGGACCTGCGTGACGGTTTTTATCGCCTTTAGCTTTACCTGGTTGGAAATTGGGCGCAGCCTAGTGTACGGACAACCCCTGTCCACCGCTAATCTGGTGAGTTACGGGGCGATGGTGCTGACCAATATTGGCGTGTATTGGTTGCTGAAAACGCCCTTGGGGCGACGCCACCCCACCTGGGGATTTGTGGGATGGAGTCTATCATTGCAGGTGATTCCCCAAACGGTGATGGTGTGTTTGGGAGGCGGCAGAACGTGGGGCACGCTGACTGATGTGTATGGTTGGGTGTTTGCGTTTTTTTTCCAGGCGACGTTGATTCCGGTGTGTTGGCCGCGCCATGCCTTTGTGCAGGCAATTACGATCCTGCACGACTGGGGAATTCATGAGTTTTTGGACGAAAGCCTGCGGGTTGCGCCGACCCAATCCAGAAGCGGCTTTGTGCTGGATGTGTTTTGGATTTGCGCCATTTGTAATCTGTCGGTTTTTCTCTATGAACGGTTACAGCGCACGCAGTTTAATACCCAGTCCGCACTAACCCAAACCTATCGTCAGCTGAGTGAGGCGGAGTCACGCGCTCGCAGCCTGGTAGAAAATGCGTTAGATGGAATTTTTCGATCATCGCCAGCGGGGCAGTATTTAAGCGCGAATCCGGCAATGGCTAGAATCCAGGGGTATGGCAGTCCAGAGGAGTTGATGGAAAAGGTGCAGGATATTGCCACTCAGGTTTATGCGGATCCGAATCAGCGATCGCGGTTTTTAGCGTTAATTACCCAGCAGGATCAGGTGGTGGGGTTTGAGTCACAGGTGCGGCGGGCAGATGGCTCGACGGCGTGGGTGGAAGAAAACACACGGGCGGTGCGCAATACTCAGGGGGAAATTATTGCCTTTGAAGGCACGATGACGGATACTTCCATGCGCAAACAGGCGGAGTCGGAAACGTTGCGGGCGCTGGAAACGGAGCGAGAGCTGAATCATCTTAAATCGCAGTTTTTATCCACCGCGTCCCACGAGTTTCGGACGCCTCTGACGCCGATTTTGGCGTCCACTGAAGCGCTGGAGCACTATGGCGATCGCTGGACTCTGGAAAAACGCCAGCGCACTTTGGGGCGTATTCAAACGGCCGTTAGCCATATGACACGGCTATTGGACGAGGTGTTAACCCTAGAAAAAGACAGCTCTGGTCCCCTGGAACCGACCTTAAAGCCGGTGCATTTACCCCATTTTTGCCAGGAGTTGGTGGATGAGTTACAGCTGACGGTGCCGACGGGGCAGAGTCTCGAGCTGCACTGTCGTCCGCAGGAGTTTGATTCCAGTTCCTGTGTGGCTTTGGATGGGTCCCTACTGCGCCATATTTTGGTGAATTTGCTGTCCAACGCGATTAAATATTCGCCTGGGGGAACGCCGGTTAAATTTGAGGTGGTTTATGGTGATCGCGAGGCCGTTTTTCGGGTGCAGGATTTTGGCATCGGGATTCCGCCGGAGGATTGCGATCGCCTGTTTGAATCGTTCCATCGCGCTAGCAATGTGGGCAACTTACGGGGGAGGGGGCGGGGGCTAACTATTGTGCAGCGATCGGTCACCCTCCATCGGGGAACCATTAATGTGGAAAGCACGGTCGGAGAAGGAACGACCTTTACGGTAATGTTGCCCACGGGGTTGGGGCTGGGGAAAGATGAGTCGGTTCCAACCTGTGATTAATCCTGTGATTAATCCTGAGACTAATTAGGACCTGCACCGGCAAACTCACCAATAACGAAACCTAGGCGCGACCCAATATTTACCGTTAAACCCAATTTAATAACGCCTTCCAATAACGCCTTCAACCCCTTAAACGCAATACTCCAAACCTATGGCTGCACGAACAATTTTGGTCATTGAAGATGAGCCGGACGTCCGGGAGATTTTGATCGATATTCTCGACGCGGAAGGGTTTGAGGTGGCAGGCGCAGAGAATGGGGCGGCGGGTATTGAGCTGGCGGCGCAGATTCACCCGGATTTGATTTTGTGCGATGTGATGATGCCCAAAGTGGATGGGCTGGGAGTTTTGGAAACCCTGCGACAACAGGAGACCACGGCGACCACGCCCTTTATTTTTCTGACGGCGAAGGCGACCAAGGATAACGTGCGCGAGGGGATGAATTTGGGGGCGGATGATTATGTCACCAAGCCTTTTACCCGCCAGGAACTGCTAGCCGCGATCGCCACTCGCCTCCAACGGCGGGACACCTTTGCCGAACAATCTCGCGCCCAGCTTGAGGAGCTGCGCCAGGTAATGACCTTGACCCTGCCCCACGAATTTCATACTCCCCTAAATGGCATTATCGCCTCGTCCCAGTACGTACTAGATGATCTGGATGACATCGAAAAAGATGAGCTTCAGGAATTTATGCAGCACATCAACACATCGGGGCGGCGGCTATATCGGCTCGTGCAAAATTTTCTGCTGCGCACCGAATTAACGGTCCTAGCCCAGGATGAGCAAAAGCTGGCGATGTTGCGATCGCTCACCTTAGACCAACCGGCGAAGGTTATCCACAAAGCGATTCAGGACCACCTGCGCCAAAACAATTGGGAAGGGCGAGCGGAAGATTTGGACTTTAAACTGGCTGATGCAACGGTAAAAATTGCGGAGACGGGACTGCAAAAAATTGCAGTAGAACTGGTTGATAACGGGATTAAATTTTCCGCCCCCGGTAGCGCCGTTTTGGTCTCGGGGCAGGTGGAGGGGAGTTGCTATTGCCTGACGGTGACGGACCACGGAGAGGGCATGGGCGCGGATCAGGTGGCCCGCGTTGGTGCTTATCAACAGTTTGAACGGCGCGATCGCGAACAGCAGGGCACAGGGTTAGGACTGAGTCTCGTGCAGCAGCTCGTGGCACTGTATGGCGCCCAGCTCCACATCAAAAGCGACCCCGGCGCAGGGACGATTGTGCAAGTCAGTTTTGCCTTGGCAAGGTAGTCTGTAACGTAATCTCCGGCCACCCCCAGTGCAATGTACGAAGCAGAATTTGATCAATTTGCCGACGAATATCGGGCAACCCACGCCCAAAATATCCGCGCCTCCGGAGAAGGTCCAGAATATTTTGCTGCCTATAAAATTGCCGACGTGGCCAAAGTTTGGACCCAGTTAAATCCCCAGGGCAACTCACCCCCCTCCATTCTTGATTTCGGCGGCGGCACTGGTAACTCGGTCCCCTTTTTCCGCCAGTATTTTCCACACTCTGATTTAACGTGCCTAGACGTGTCTCGCAAAAGTTTGGCGATCGCCCAGGAGCGCTTCCCTAGTCAGGCTAACTACCGCAACTTCGACGGCGAGACTATCCCATTCCCCGACCAAAGCCTTGATATTGCGTTTGCCGCCTGCGTCTTTCACCACATTCCAGGGGACTTGCACCATCTGCTGCTAAAGGAACTGTGGCGGGTGCTAAAACCGGGTGGCTGTTTATTTATCTTTGAGCACAACCCTTGGAATCCCCTGACGGTGCAGGCTGTCAACACATGCCCTTTTGATGAAAACGCGGTGCTAATCACCGGTCCCAAACTGCGCGATCGCTTCCGCCGCGCCGGCTTTAATCGCCCCCAACTGCGCTACCGAATTTTCTTCCCCAAGCCCCTGGCAGTGTTGCGATCGCTAGAGCCTTACCTCACCTGGCTCCCCCTAGGAGCCCAATATTACACCTTGGGCACAAAGCAGGCCCTTAAACGCCATCATTAAAGTTTAGCCCACCCGGCACTTCGCCTTTCAAAATACGTCACTTCTCAAAATAGGCACACTGCCCCCATAGGTCCCTGTCCACACCCAACGCTTTTTCAGCTCAATAACAGCAGAACTTAGGGCCGCCTTTCAATGTGCAGTCTCTCGATCCAGACAAAGGCACTTCAAAGAGCGTCGAGCATGGTCGTTCGAAAAGGTTTAGCAAAGCCAACAGTAAGGGTTTCGCACTGCACCAGCGCGACCAGGTTTCCTATTTACAGTCGAAAAAAGCCCTAGCAAAACTTACTGTTATTCACCAAAACCTTAAAGCCCTAGCAAAACTTACTGTTATTCACCAAAACCTTAATGAATAATACTTCTGCCCCTCTCGGCGAGAATGGTGATTCCAACGAAAGCAATACAGTTGCACACTTTCTTCTGACTCGATTCAACGTGGTAAGACCCTTCACTGACAACAAGCCAATTTTGGATCACGATTGGCTCAACCGAAGATTTGAACTCTTTGAAAGATTTTGTTTCCCTTCAGTTGCGGGACAAACCAACAATAACTTTTATTGGATCATCTTATTTCACCCCCAAACGCCAGATATTTTTATGCAGCGGCTGAATCGACTCTGGCAGGGTGCTCCCCACCTAAAAATATTAACGGGGGGAGCATTTAAAATATTAATAATCAATCAGCTTAAGAGTCTTGAGATCAACCAGAAGTCAAGGACATTGATAACAACTCGTCTAGATAATGACGATGCTATTTGTCAAAATTTTATAGGGAAAATACAACAACAAACAACACAAGAAATACTGGAATATGGGCAACTAATATCAAAAGATCGCCCTCTTTTTTTAGACTTTACCAAAGGATATTATGCAGCTGGAAAATATCTTTATCAGATTGACAGTGTGTCCAATCATTTTTGTTCAATGGCCTGCCCATTACAAGAGAAGGAGAAGTGGAATACACAAGAGATTCAAACTGTATTCTTGATGAACCACACCCTGATTAAAGATCAACCTGGGTACAAAGAAATTAACGAATATCCAGCCTGGATTGAGGTTATCCACGAAAGCAATTCTCGAAACTGTCTACGTGGCAAATTCATACCTTGTAGTGACTTTGAATCACCCTTTTCTATCAATTGGTCACCCACTGCCGTTTCGAATAGTGAGAGAAAAGAAAGAAATGTCTTGGATTTACCGTTCTCCGTTGAAATATCAAATTCATTAGGCAGGCTTAATTATCTAAGGAAAACCAATTCGGCTCAATATTATTTAGAAATTGGCGAATTCGGATGGAAGCATTGTATTGGGGCAAAAGAATTTACGAATAAAACATTCGTCTCCCCTATTCACATTTCAAGAGACCTTAATAAAAACTCCTCCAAAAAGAATTTTTACCCTATAAAAGGGCACGATTTTTTTAGAAAAGATGCCGATAATTATCCCCTATTTGATTTGATTAGGTTGGGGGAATCGCGGAGTTTTGATGACACTCTATCGTTGCTTAATGAAGCACTAAAAAAAAGCTGCTCACTAACGATTTTTATTTTTGATAACACTTTTCCGGTTAGCAAAGCTGCATCCTTATCTGACTATGAACGCCATAAAGCTGCACTTCAAGAGACAAAGGATTGTCGTATTGCATGGATGGGTGATAACTACAAGTTAGTGTTCGCGCTGCACGATTTTTTTCCACAGTTGAGCTACGCTACTATGGCCAGATATAACCAAACGATCGCCTGGTTCAAAAGCCGGGAGCCGGTTAAGCCCACTTTTGAATCAATGGAGGCGATCGCAGCTTTGACCTATGACGACTTTCTAACGATGCAAGAGCCCTTCAATATTGAAGAGGATTTCAAATCTAATCTGAAAATCATCGATTATGATCTCAACGGCAACTATGATATTTTTGATGCTTTAAATACGGATTGAGCCACTGGCGATTGAATTGAGAAATGAGCTGAATAGATCAACGGAGAATTACACAGAAAATATCGAAGTTAGGAGTGGCTTTTAGCTATCGTTAAACAATAGAAATTTTCCTGTGAAGCATTCCTATGAAGAATTAGATATTTTTCTAGTGGTCGGTTTCTGGGACCAAACTAGGGGCTGCCATCAATTGAATCCCTAAGTCAAGAGCCGTGAGGGTTTCAGCCCCTAGCCTTGTTTTTAAAGAGCACGTACTTCCCACTGCATAAGGCTTCTGGATATTAATTGATGACACGCCCTAGTCGTCAATTTCCGGACCCCAAAAACATCTCTGATTGTTTCCTAAAATTCTGATAGAGATCGGTGAAAATATGGACTACCGTTTCACTCACTTTCTGTTGACTCAATTTAACGTGATGAGGACTTTCACTGAAAGTACGCCGATTCTAGATCACGATTGGCTTAGTTATCGATTCAAGCTATTTGAAAAATTTTGTTTTTCGTCTGTTGCTGGACAAACGAATAATGACTTTTACTGGATTATTCTATTTCATCCTCAAACGCCAGACATCTTTATGCGGCGAGTCGCTGAACTCCAGCAACAAAACCCTCACCTTAAGCTATTTTTGGGAGAGAGTTTTCCTGACACGTTAGCATGGGAGCTTCCAAAACTTGACTCAGCAGATTACTTCATCACGACTCGTTTAGATAATGATGATTCAATTTGCCAAGATTTTATAGACAAGGTGCAGCAACAAACCAGGAAATATCTGTCACAGGAAAAAGAGTTAAATCTGGCAGAAACTCCCCTGCTTTTAGACTTTATTTCGGGATATTTTACCGTTGGCGACTATCTATATAAAACAACGGTGACGGCAAATCATTTTTGTTCAATGGTGTGTCCACTGCCCAGTAACAAAACACTTCAGGAAAATGCTATAAAAACAACGGTATTTTCATTACGTCATCCGCAAGTTCGAAAGCAGCCTGGATATAGAGAAATAGAAGGCAGTCCCGCTTGGCTTGAAGTGGTGCATGAGAGTAATGTAAGAAACTATCTTCGAAATAAATTTATTCCTTGCGATCGCTTCGAAATACCATTTTCTATTGATTGGACTCCAGCACCTTTAGAAGAACGTGATAGAAAGCCTGGAAAGATTGTAAGCGTCCCTTTTGGGGTAGCTGCTAGGAGTGCCCTGGGGAGAATTGATTTTTTAAGGAAAATAAATTCCGGAAAAAGATATCTACAACTGGGTGATTTTGATCTAAAAAACTGTATGAAAGCGAAGGGATTTGATCAAAGAATCGGCGTTTCAATTCACTATAAGTCAAAGAAAGTTAGGCAGCCTCCAGGCAATAGGATGCTTTATTTTCCCATGGTAAGTGATGATTTTTTCCGAGAACACACAAGCCTAGATTCTCCCTTTGATCTGATTGGAGTGGGGGAATTTCATCAGTTTGATTGTATTTTACGTACGTTTCGTCAAAGCCTTGATCACAGCAACAAAAGAACCCTATTTATTTTGAATAATACTTTTCCCATCAGCCGAGCATCAGCTATTTCTAACTACAAAGACCATATGGCTGCTCGTAAGAATATTGGGGATGTGCGTAGGGCTTGGATGGGGGACAATTACAAGCTGGTTTTGGCTCTCTACCACTTTTTTCCCCAGCTCAGTTTCGCCACGATGCCGCGCCACAGCCAAACGATCACCTGGTTCAAAAGCCGTGAACCAGTTAAACCCATTTTTGACTCCATGGAGGCGATCGCGGCCCTAACCTACGACGACTTTTTAAACCTGCAAGACTACCTTTGCATTCAGGAAGATTTCAAGGTCATTTTGAAGACAATTGATCAAGACCTAAATGGCAATAACGATATTTTTAATACCCTACATACCGATTAGTTTTGGTGGGTTAGCTTTTGTGGGTTAGTTTTTGTGGGTTAGCTTTTGTGAGTTAATCTTCGCCATTGCCAAGGGTAGGGGCGATCGCTGCCCGTCCAATCTTTGACGAATTTTCAGTCTTAGACTTATCTAGTTTTAGAACCAAAACGCCCAGGGGCGGCAGGCATAAATCGATGGAATAAGGACGATTATGGAACCACCATTCATCGGAATATTTACCCCCTAAATTGCCCATATTGCTGCCGCCATACTTCTGGGAATCGCTGTTGAAAGTTTCGGCGTAGAAGCCAGCCTGGGGAACACCGACGCGGTAATGCCCGTGGGGCTGGGGTGTAAAGTTACACACGATAACCACAAAATCCTCATAGTTTTCGTCCCACCGAATAAAGGACACCACACTATGCTGGCTATCGCTGCAATCAATCCATTCAAAGCCGTCGTGGGAAAAATCCTGACGATATAAGCAAGGTTCGCTGCGATACAGCTCGTTAAGCCCGGTGATAAAGGTTTTTAGGTTGATATGGCTGTCGTACTGAAGCAAATCCCAAGATAAATCAGTCCACACATTCCACTCGTCCCACTGCCCAAACTCCATGCTCATAAATAGAGTTTTCTTGCCCGGGTGGGTGAACATATAGGCGTACAAACAGCGCAAGTTGGCAAACTTCTGCCACTCGTCGCCGGGCACCTTGCCCAACATATTGCTCTTGCCGTGGACCACTTCGTCGTGGGATAGGGCTAGCATGAAATTCTCACTAAAAGCATACATAATGCTGAAGGTGAGATTGTTTTGGTGGAACTGGCGGAACCAGGCGTCCATGCTGAAGTAGTCCAACATGTCGTGCATCCAGCCCATATTCCATTTCAAGTTGAAGCCTAAGCCGCCCACGTAGGTGGGCCAAGACACCATGGGCCAGGAGGTGGATTCTTCGGCGATCGACAGGGCGCCAGGATAGTAACTAAACAACAGATGTTTGACCTGACGCAGAAAGTCGGCTGCTTCAATATTTTCTCGGCCGCCGTATTCATTGGCCACCCACTCCCCATTCTCACGGCAATAATCCAAGTAGAGCATGGAGGCTACCGCATCCACCCGAATTCCGTCGATATGGTATTTCTCGAACCAGAAGAGGGCATTGGAGACGAGGAAATTACGCACTTCGTTGCGGCCGTAGTTGAACACCAAGGTGCCCCATTCTTTGTGTTCTCCCTTGCGAGGGTCCTCGTGTTCGTAGAGGCAGGTGCCATCAAAGGCGGCCAGACCGTGACCATCCTTAGGAAAGTGTCCAGGGACCCAATCGACGATAACGCCGATATTTTCTTGGTGGCACCGATCAATAAAGTACATCAGGTCTTCCGGGGTGCCGTAGCGGGAGGTGGCGGCGTAGTAGCCGGTAACCTGATATCCCCAAGAGCCGTCGAAGGGGTGTTCGGCGACGGGGAGCAGTTCGATATGGGTAAAGCCCAGCTCTTTGACGTAGGGGATCAGGCGCTCGGCTAGTTCGCGGTAGGTGAGGAAGCGGGCCCCCGGGCTGCCGTCCCGTCCCCCCCCCGGGGGGGCCGCGCCCCCCGTCGTGCGGGGTGCCGGGCTGGGAAAAGTTTGCGTGCAGCCAAGAGCCTAGGTGGACTTCGTAGACGGAAATGGGGTGCTGTAGGGTGTCACTGTTGCGGCGATTTTCTAGCCAGTCCGCGTCGTTCCAGTGGTAGGCGTCTAGGTTGGTGACGATGGAGGCGGTTTTGGGGCGTACTTCCTGTTGATAGCCGTAGGGGTCGGATTTTTCGTAAATGTGTCCTTCCCAGTTTTTGATTTCAAATTTGTAGCGATCGCCAATGTTCACCTCGGGCACAAAAATATCCCAAATGCCCCCTTCCATCTTTCGCATTTGGTGCTTGCGCCCATCCCAGTGGTTAAAGTCGCACAGCAAGGATACGTTACGGGCATTGGGAGCCCATACGGCGAAGTAAACGCCCGTAACACCGTCAATTTCAGCGGTGTGAGCCCCTAGCTTTTCGTAAATGCGATGGTGGTTGCCTTCGCCGAATAGGTGCACATCAAAGTCGGTGATTAGGGGGGATTTAAAGGCGTAGGGGTCGTAGATAACCCGCTCGTGTTCCCCTTCTTTGAGTTTGAGCTGATAGTTCTCAATGTTGTCGCGCTCTACGACGCACTCGAAAAAGTGGTCGTTGTGGACGGCGGTCATGGGGTAGTCCTGGCGATCGCTGGGAAAAACCACCGAGACGGCATGGGCGCTCGGTAAATAGGCGCGAATGGCCCATTGGGTTTGCCCGTCGGCGCTGGCTCCATTGGGCTGAATCAAATGAGGACCTAGAACCTCGAAAGGATTGTGGTGCTGATTGTTAACAATGCGGTCAATCTGGTCGAGGGCAATGGTCGGGCTCATAAGAGGGCACGTAATAGCGTGTTTAAATCAGCATTAAAAGAGTGCGCCGGAGAATTGCGCTGGACTGTAGCGCCGGGCATCATTCAAGGCGGTGCTTATAAATATGCCTGAAATGTAGCCCATATTTTGCTTTAGATGTCATATCCCATTAGGCGATCGCCCCATTTATTGCCGAATTATTGACCGATCTCCCCCAATGCCCGTCAGCGGCTGCCAAGACGAGGGGCCATCATCAATTAAGTCTCAAGCTGAACAGCGGCAAGGGTTTCAGCGCCTAATTTTTTTTAAAAAGGGCATGTACTCCCCACTGGGCAAGGCTTCTAGAGTTTAGTTGATGACAGGCCCTGACCAATTCACTAAAAGTCTGAAGTATTGCGATCGCCCCTTCCCCGATCCCCCGCTTTGCTCCCCTTCTCCACTCCCCCGCTGCGCCCCCCTTTGGACTAGTCCATTTAAGCCATTTGTCCCGACAAAGCAGTGTTGTTAGGGTAGTGCTGACAAGTCATGCTGAAAAAAAAGGGCTCTCACCACAGTGGACCTCTTGCATAAAAAAACACTGGAAGCCCTTATCCCCCAGCTCTTTCTCCCTGGGTAGAAGGGAGGCGAAGTGGATAAATGCTTTCAAAAGCGGCCCTTGTCTGAAGTCTTCCCTAGGGAGAGGGATTTAAAGTGAGGGCGAAGGTTTATGCCAGAAGTCCAGTCTTTAAGCGCATCTTTTAAAGGCAACCTTTTATACGGGCATCAAAGAGTCTCCGAATCACTATTTAGATCCATCCCAACCAATTGAACCTAGTCGTTATCGACCCCTTCGCGCCGTGAATAAGCCCCCCATTTCCCTTTGGACCCTCGTTGCCCGCACCGACGTTCCATATATGCTCGAAACCATTCCCCACCAAATTCGAGCCTGTAATTATCCCTTTGGAGAACGGGTTTTGGCGATGGATACGGCTCCGTTAACGGGTGACAAAGTGACACGCTATAACACTGGTTCCCAAGAAGAATTAGACCGGGCTTGTCAACAGTTAATTGATGGTGGATGGATAGATCGGGTAGTTCAAATTGACTACAATCCTGACCTAATCAATAGGATTTATACCAAATACTTTGGTCCCGATCAGGCTCCACAAATGCTGGACCATACTCATAATTGGAAAGGGTCAACGGTTTACGCTTCGTTGTATTGCATTGAACAGGCAAAGAGTGATTATTATCTACATTTTGATGCGGATATGATGCTATATCAAAAGCCTGGGCATGACTGGATTAGTGAAGCGATTAAACTACAAGGTTCAGTGCCTGAAATTGTGACGGTGCGACCCCGCTGTGGCCCACCTCACCCTGAGAATCAGGCGTTTCAGCCTAATCCTTTTGTAATAGATCCTAGGGGGTTTTGGGCGCATAAGTTTTTTAGTATGCGAGCTTATTTTGTTAGTCGGAAACGGTTTGCGGAACTATCGCCGATTCCTTTAAGTTGGCATCATCAGCCGCTGGCATCTCGCCATTTACCAACAAAGCTTTTGCAGCGAGTGGGACGAAGGGTGGAGAATAAAATACGGGGTAAAAATGGACCGGTAAAAGGGGCGATCGCCTCCTTTGAGCCGATGACTAGCGAGCGTCTTCGTAATAGTAAATATGTGCGTGCGGATTTAAGTTCGATGGATGCTTGGACGATTCATCCAGCGAACCATAGCCCTGAGTTTATCGATAGTTTGCCGCGTCTGTTAAGCCTGATTGAACAGGGTAAGTTTCCTGAGGCTCAGGCTGGTTACTATGATTTAAAGCTGGACAGTTGGCAGGATATGCTCGATGACTGAGTTTTTTCTGGGGCGGGGTGTAGAACAAAAAGAGTTTCGCAAGATGTTGCGATCGCTGGTGGGCTCCTGGTTAGCGCGGAGCTTTCCGACGGTGGTGAAGGGAGCTGAGAAGGTGCGGGGCGATCGCTCAAAACCTCGGAATCCCTACATCTGCCTGTTCTACGGCGAAGGGGGGATGGGGAAAAGTACCTTGAGTCGTCGACTGGAAGCGATCGCGGGCGGCGAGTTGGAGGGGGATCGGAGATTTCGCAATCAGTTTCAGACGGTACGGTTGGATTGGGAGCGGGAGCGCCAGGGGGATTCAGAGTTAAGCGTTGGGCATGACAGAATTGAGCCTCAGGCGGTTTTGAAGGCGTTGCATCGGGTTTTGGTGCGGGAGACCCAAGGGACGTTCAAGGAGTTTTTGACGGTGCGGGAGGCGATCGCAAAGGCCAATGTAAAGGTGGATGAGGCGGCGCGGAAAGTAGGGCAGGAGGGGCAGGGGACGGCGAATGCGGCGTTGAGTAAAAAGGTTTTGGATGGGGGCGCTAAGGTTATTTCGCTGATTTTGCAGGTGAGTGCGCCCGGTGTGGCGACGAAGGCGGTGGAGTCGATGTTGCCGGTGGGGTTGGAGTTGTCTGCTGAGCTGTTGCACCAAACTCGGGTGTTTGTGCAGCGATCGCTGGAGCCGAAGGAGGTGGAGCTCTATGAAAATTCCCGCAAGCGGTTAGCCCAGGCGTTGGGGGCTGGGTTGGCGGTGGTGGCAAAAAAGTGCCCGGTGGTGGTGTTTTTGGATACCTATGAGATTGTCGATCGCCAGGAGTGTGATTGGGCAATGCGGGAGGTGATGCGGGCGGCGGGGACACGGGTGTTGTGGGTGGTGACGGGGCGGGCGAATTTGGCGGATGACGATTGGCGTGGGGATGACACGTTTTTGGGGTATCGGGCGGATTTTTCGGATGAGACGTTGTTCACAAAGTCCTTGGCGCAGTTTAGTGGGGATGAGATTCGGCAGTTTTTTGAGGCGGTGGTGCCGGATCAGGCGCTGACGGAAGACCAGGCGAAACACATCGGACAATTTAGTTTGGGGATTCCGTTTGTGGTGCAGGCGATCGCCAATTTATGGCGGGATGGGGTGCCGTTAGAGCAGCTCCTTGCGCCGGTTGAGGAGGATACGTTGGGGAAAAATCCTCGACAGGCGCTGATCAAAAAAATTAGTCAGCGATTTTTGATTCATTGTCGGAACGAACCACAGGATTTGGAGGCGGTTTATGCCCTGGCAATGGTGCGGCGGACGAAGCTGTTGGGGGTGTTGGAGGCGATGTTGGATGAGTCCGATTTGCTGGGGCGGGTAGAGTCGTTGCGATCGCGATATTCATTTGTGTTGGAGTCCGATGGGGTGCGGCTGTCGGAAAAACTGGCGAATTTTGTGCGGGAGTATTTATTGGGGCGAGAGTTGGAGCGGCGGCAGTATGGGCACCTCCATGAGCGGGCGATCGCGAGGTTGGAGTAGCAGTTGGAGGACAAGTCGCGGGGGGATTCGGATACGACGGAATTGTTG
>CALCTI010000340.1 GCA_937894105.1 uncultured cyanobacterium | reverse complement strand
GAACTAGGGGCTGTCATCAATTGAATCCCTAAGTCAAGAGCCGTAAGGGTTTCAGTCCCTAGCCTTGTTTGTTTTTAAAGGGCGCGTACTCCCCACTGCATAAGGCTTCTGGAGATTAATTGATGACACGCCCTAATCGATTTCAATTTAACCATCCACAATGTGGTTAATTGCAGTCAAGATTCAGCTATTAGGATCCGCGCTTTAGGGCTACTTCCACCTGGCGGAATTCCTGCTCCAAGCGTTTCTTCAGCTTCTCTGGCAGCGGACGGTTGGGGTAGGAGCTGTAGTGGGCAGCTAGGGAGTTGAGGGCGGTGCGCATGGTGGTAAAGGAGGCCAAGGTGGACACCTTACCGTCGCGGCGATAGCGGGAGGCAAAGGCGTTAATTTTTTCTTTGGCAGCGGCCTGGGCTTCCTGCTTGTCGGGGGCATCGTCAGGGAGGTTCACCGCGGTGCGCAGACTGTCAATCAGAGTCAAGGTGTCTTGGCCGTAGTTGCCAGTTACCCCGCTAGCAGATTCACCACCGGAGCAGCCCGTTAAACCGATCGCCACCACCAAAATCAGGGCAAACAACCCAGAGAAGAATCGTTTCATAACGTGTAGGAGCTTGCCTCCAACCTAAATATTGTGTTACACATTTTTGTCGTTCTTTATCCTAACCCGACAGTGACCCGTAGCTTTCCCTAGAAGCTGAAACGGCGGTGATAAAATGCAGTCGCATTTTACAGAGGTTACCCGTGGTTCATACGATTTCTTCTTCGGCGACCCGTGTTTCTCCAAAAATTTCGGACCAATCTTCTGTGGACCAATTTTCCCCAGCAGTGTCGCCAGTAGGATATGCAACGAACGATAAATTGACTGGTGATGAGCTAACGGTTTGGTTGGATAACTGGGGCGATCGCATCATTGCGGGCGAGTCGTTGGATCGGGACACGGCGATCGCTTTGACAAAAATTAACGGTGAGTCGGATGTTTTGGTCCTGTGTGCCGTGGCGGATCGGGTTCGCCAAGGGCGGTGTGGCAACGTGGTGGATCTGTGCAGCATCGTGAACGTGAAGTCGGGAAGCTGCTCGGAAAATTGCGGATTCTGCTCCCAGTCTGCCCACCACCCTGGCGAAGGGGCTCCGGTGTATGGGCTGAAGTCGCGCCAGGAGGTTATGGCTCAGGCGCGATCAGCCGCATTGGCGGGGGCGAAGCGGTTTTGCTTGGTGAGCCAGGGGCGCGGTCCAGCCTATGGCGGCGAACAGGCGCGGGAATTTGAAGAAATTTTGGAAACGGTGCGCCAGGTTATTGCGGAAACGGATATTAAACCTTGCTGCGCCCTGGGCGAGTTGACCGTTGAGCAGGCGGAGCAGCTTAAAGAGGCTGGCGTGACTCGCTATAACCACAATCTGGAGGCGTCCGAAAGTTTCTTCCCGGAAGTGGTTACCACCCACAAGTGGCGCGATCGCGTGGAAACGGTGAAAAATCTGCGGTCCGTGGGCATCCAGGCTTGCAGCGGCGGCATTATGGGCATGGGGGAAAGCTGGGAAGATCGCGTAGATCTAGCCCTGGCCCTACGGGAGCTGGAGGTGGAGTCGGTGCCGTTGAATTTGCTCAATCCTCGGGCGGGGACGCCTATGGGCGATCGCGATCGGCTGGATCCTTACGAGGCCCTGAAGGCGATCGCTATTTTCCGCCTCATTTTGCCCTCGCAAATCATTCGCTATGCGGGCGGGCGAGAGGCGGTAATGGGGGATTTGCAGCATATGGGACTTAAAGCGGGCATCAACGCCATGCTGATTGGGCACTACCTCACCACCCTGGGTCAGCCCCCCGAAAACGACAAGAAAATGCTGCACGAACTGGGATTAGAAGGGGGAGAAGCCCCGGTGCCCGGCACCTACGAGGGCAGCTAATCACCCTGTGACCCGTCGTTTACCGCCGCGCCGTCGCGCCACCCTCAGTCAATCGATTCTGCTCTGGGCTGCCATTGGTCTCGTCCTGACCATTTGTGGCACCTTCCTCGATGCCCATATCCCCACTGCTCCGTGGACCTGGTTTGATGCCGGGACGTTCCAACCTCGGGTACAGTCTTTGGGAACGCGGTTGCAAATTGCGGCGGTGCTGTTGACGGGGTGTTTAGGGGGCGCTGGCGCGGGGGCGATCGCCCAAATTGCTTATGTGGGCTTAGGGTTGGTGGGGCTGCCCATTTTCAACGGGGGCGGCGGTTTCCAGTACATCGCCGTCCCCAGCTTCGGTTATTTGCTGGGGTTTACTGTGGGCGGCACGGTGTGTGGCTGGCTGGTTACGGCGCGAGTCCTGCCAGGGATGGGGAGGCGATCGCCGGACACCTCATCCAACGCTCAGAAATCCATCGAACGGCTGGCAGTTAGCGCTGGAGCGGGTTTGGTTAGCATCCACGCCACCGGACTGCTGTGGCTATTGGTATTTCACGGCGATCGCGCCCTCGAAGAAGCCCAGCGGCTCACTTGGACTCCCCTCGGCGGTCAGCTTATTTTGGTGTGCGCCGTCGCCCTAGTGTCCTGGCTGACCCGGCGAATTCTGTTCTGATGCCCCCTGGGGCAATGCTTTAATAATTGAAGAAATTCTAATGGTGCGAAAAGCGCCAATTTTTGGGAGCGGGTGGCAAACTTGTTGAAAAATCGTTGGTTTTGGGCGGCGGCGATCGCCAGTTTGCTGCTGGATCGTCTAACCAAACTGTGGGTAGAGCAAAACTTTGCCCTCACCACGCCGCCCGAATCCTGGACCATTATCCCCGGCGTTCTAAACTTCACCTACGTCATCAACACCGGTGCCGCCTTCAGCATGTTCCAAGGGAGCGGCTGGCTACGGTGGCTATCCCTAATTGTCAGCGCCGGACTGGTCCTATTCGCCATCTTTGGTCCCCAGCTAATGATTTGGGAAGCCTGGGGCTATGGGCTACTGCTAGGAGGGGCGCTGGGCAACGGCAT
>CALCTI010000339.1 GCA_937894105.1 uncultured cyanobacterium | reverse complement strand
CACCGGCAAATCGTACGATAGCTTCTATAGCGTCTTGAACATCTGCCAGACAGTCTTCGGGGTTGCGCCTCCTTCAATGGGGATTAGCTCGGGTTCTATGGTGGCGCGGAGGCGGGGTTTTAGTCCGTTGCGGGTTGACAATATCGACGGGGAGACCGAGGAGGGTTTCGAGGGTTTGTTTTAAGTCGATTAGGTGGAGGAGAGTGGGTGGGCGATCATAGTCCAGAAGGATGTCTAGGTCGCTGGTGGGGGTGGGGGTGCCTCGAGCGTAGGAACCGAAGATATAAAGCTGGGTGAAGGGACAGTGGGTTTGCAGTCGGGGTTTGTTGCGTTGAAGTTGGTGGCGGATTTCAGTGAGGGTTTTCATTGGCGATGTCGACAGAAGATGAACCAGGGTTTTGTTTTCGTAGTTGCAGCAAAATTCTTCGCGTTAATAAGTGGTCCGAGAGTTCTGCAGTGCGATCTTGTTCCAAAGCAACTTTGACCAGATTGGAAAGATTTTGAATGGAACTTTGAGTAGTGGGATGATTTTCGCCCAATACTTTCAAACGAATTGATAAAGACTGGGCAATTAACTGCTCTGCTTCTCCTAATCGATTTTGATTGAAGTACAACACCGCTAAGTTGTTTAGGCTAACAGCTGTATCAGGATGATCTTTACCTAACTGCTGTTCGCGAATTTGAAGTGATCGTTTTAAGAGTGGCTCCGCCTTCTCGTAGCTTCCCTTGGAAAGGTATAAATTTGCCAAATTATTGAGGTTCGTTGCGGTCGAAGGATGATCCGCTCCTAATTGGCTCTCCATTATTTCCAGCGATCGCCGATACAACGGTTCCGCTTCTGAATAACGTCCTTGAGATTCATACAATCCCGCTAAATTGTTCAGGCTGGTGGCGGTATCGGGATGGGTAGATCCCAACTGCTCCTCGCTTATTTTCAGCGATCGCTTCAACAACGGTTCCGCTTCCGAGTATCGTCCTTGAGACTCATACAATGCCGCTAAATTATTCAGGCTCTAAGCCGTGGAGGGATGGGTGGCTCCCAATTGCTCCTCACTGATTTCCAGCGATCGCTTTCCCCATGCTTCCGCCAAGCCAAACAATCCTTGGGCGTAATAAAACAGAACGAGACGGCTACAAATTGCAGCGCAAGCCTCAGAAGATTGAGCCAAATCAAACGTTGCTACCTCCTTTAAGTGGGGAATCAGGACATCTGTTTGAGTCACCTCATCTACCGTCATTGTCTGGGACAGAAATTGTTCAGCAACCGTTTTCAAAGCCTCCGCAAAAGCTGATCGCCACGCCACTGCCTTATCCCGTCCTTTCAACTTCCCCTGCAAAAACTCCCGCACCAACGGGTGCAACCCAAATAACTCCTCCCCTTTTCGGTCCAACAAATGTAACCGCACCAACTCCTCATCACGCCATTCCTCTAAATCCTCCCCATCCGCCTCCGCCCACCCCCCCCCATCAGCCCCCAAGGGATAGGAGCCGCCCCAAACAAACTCAACCGCATCGCCAATTCCTGCGCCTGCGCCCCCAACACCAACCACCTCACCTCAAACGCTGCCAACACCCCCCGCTGCGCCGTAATCCCACCGGCAACCGCCTCGGATTCAACGCCTGCGCCTCCACCCGCCGCTCCCGCAACCGCCCGAGCATCGCCGCCAACGAGAAATCCGGCTTCTTCCGCAAGAAATACCCCACCAACTCAATCCCCAATGGCAAAAATCCCAACCACTCACAAATCTCTGCCGCCGTCTCCTTTTCCGACCCAACCCGCTTCTCCCCAACAAGGGTACACAGCAACGCCAACGCAGCCCCCGGCTTCAACACATCCAAATCCACCCGCTCAATCCCATCCAACTTTTCCCGCGTGGTCACCACCACCCGACACCGCGAATCACTGGGCAAAAACG
>CALCTI010000338.1 GCA_937894105.1 uncultured cyanobacterium | reverse complement strand
GCGTTTAAGTTCCGTCCTTTTATTGTCCAACGTGAATTCCGGTGGTTATGTGTCGCGGGGCGTTGGTAGACTTGGGGTTGCCCCTGGAGGTATTGCGAGATTCCCTGGCAGGGTTGGGTATTGGCGACGAGTTTACATTGCGATCGGAAAAGGTTTTGCGCAATGGTCAGCAGGCGACCAAAGTTCACGTAGCCTTAAGCAGCGCCGAAGAGGATCCGGTTCATAGCGCTGACAAAGAAGCGTTGGCGGTACGAAAGAATCACGATCAGGGGCATGATCATCACTTTCACGAGCATGATCATCACGAGCATGACCATGGACCTGAGCATGGACCTGGGCATGGACACAGCCATGGGAGTAAACACGGGAATCAAGACGGGCATCACCACGGGCATCACCAGGATCATCAGCACCACCATGGCGGGCGTCATTTGCCGGACATTCGCGATCGCATCCAGCGCGCCCGTTTAACCCCACGAGCGGAGCAGTGGAGCATTGGTATTTTTGAGGCGCTGGCGATCGCGGAAGGGGCGGTCCACGGGCAGCCACCGGAAACGGTTCACTTTCACGAGGTGGGAGCCACCGATGCCCTGGTGGATATTGTGGGCACCTGCATTGGACTGGACTGGCTGGGCATTGACGCCATTTTCTGTTCGCCCCTTCCCGTTGGAGGAGGCGTAGTGCGGGCAGCCCACGGGCGATTGCCAGTGCCGGTGCCAGCGGTCTTAAAACTGTGGGAACAGCGCCAGGTGCCCGTTTATTACAACGGCATTGATCGGGAACTGGTGACCCCCACCGGCGCGGCGATCGCCACCACCCTGGCCCAAGAATTCGGACCGCCCCCCCCTATGACCCTCAACAAAATCGGGCTGGGAGCCGGAAACCGCAACTTATCCCTGCCCAATATCTTGCGCCTATGGCTAGGGGAAACCTCTGGAGACACCCCCAGAAACCCCCTGTCCTACCGTCACGATCATCACCATTCACACTCCCAAGGGATACCAACCCAGGCGGCATCAACCAAGAAGACGGAACAAACTGCCGCCGCTGATAGCAATCAGGACACGGTAACGGTGCTGCAAACTCAAATTGACGACCTTTCTCCCCAGGGAATTGCCTACACCCAAAGCAAGTTATTTCAAGCGGGGGCGCTGGATGTGCTCACCCAGGGGGTCACCATGAAAAAGTCTCGCCTCGGCACATTGCTAACGGTTATTTGCCCAGTGAAACTAACCGAAACCTGTGAAAATATTATTTTCCAAGAAACCACCACCTTAGGTATCCGTCGCCAACTCCAGCAGCGTAGAATTTTGCATCGCCAACAGAGTCCCGTTAAAACCACCCATGGAACCATTCGCGTCAAAGTGGCTGGCAAAGCAAATGGCAATGATCAGCTAAAGGTGATAAATATTCACCCGGAATATGACGACGTGGCGTCCTGTGCTGAGGCAACGAAAACCCCATGGTTACAGGTGCATCGAGAGGCGATCGCCCAGTGGCAACGCCAAAATCCAGAGCACTGTATTTCCTTTTAACAGGGCTGACGCGAAATCTTCCTACCGTTAATTTCCCTACCCTTTCCCATTACATAATGGGGCAAATGGGCGAGGCGGAAGACCGCAACGTGGGTCGGTTGTGCCCTTCGTCAGTAATTTCGCAGAACACAAAGCTGTAAGGGCGGAAAATAACCTTTTCACTATTTCCCATGACAATACCCTGTTCATGATGAGTTTTATGAATGGTCATTCCTTCAGGAATATTCCAGCTAATTAGGGCACCACTCAAATTAAACGCACACAGCATATATTCGTCATAACTTTCCCGCGTAAATAACAAAAGGCGGCGATCGCTTTCTAAAACCTCCAAAGATCCCAACCGTAACGCAGGGCTTTGCTGACGCCACTTTACAAAGTCTCGGAAGAAATTCAGCATAGAATTAGGATCCACATCTTGCTGGTCAATCGTTAATGCTTTGAAGTTTGAATCCGTAATTAACCAGGGACTTTCTGCCTCAGTAAAACCATAATGATCTTCCTCTTTTTTCCACGGAATCGGCGTTCGACAACCGTCACGCCCGGCAAAATACTTTGAAAAATGTAGCCCAAAAGGATCCTGTATTTCCTTCTTGGGAATCTTCGTTTCTGGCAGCCCCAGCTCTTCACCTTGGTACAAAGAAACCATCCCCGGCAAACTGACCAGTAGGGCCGACAATAGCCGACAAAAGGCCTCTGACTGCTCAGGGTCTTTAGGACCCCAGCGAGTGCGCGTACGGGGAAAATCGTGGGTGCAAGCAGTCCAACAAATAGGCTCCCCTTCCAAATGCAACCCCAAATCCTCCAGCGAATCCACCACTAGCTGCGCCGTCAACGGACGCTCCACCAGCAGGGAGCTATTGTAAGCCGTATGCAACCGTCGACACCCTCGCACATACTCAGCCGCCATCTCTCCCGGATCGTCAGCGGCAACAATTTCTCCCATCACAATTCTGCCGGGATACTTATCAAGAACCTCTCGGATTTTCTTAATCGAGTGCAGGTTATCCACCTGACTCATATTGTTGATATTGATGAATTTGGAATAGGGATTTAAAGCAGATACACCATCTTGAATAGCCATCCCTTTGGTGCGCCTAGGATTGTCTGCCATACGACGGTTGTGCATATAGTAGTTGCACGCGTCCAATCGAAACCCGTCAATCCCTTTATCCAGCCAAAACTCAGCCACTTTCAAGATGGCGTTGACCACCTCTGCATTGTGCCAGTTCAAGTCCGGTTGACACTCGAGGAAATTATGAAGATAGTATTGCTGCCTTTGGTTACACCAGGTCCAGGCAGACCCGCCAAAAATTGACAGCCAATTATTGGGTGGCCGCCCTTCGTTGGAATCGGCCCAAATATACCAGTCGGCTTTGGCATTGTCGTAGCTGGATCGACTTTCTCGGAACCAGGGATGAATATCAGATGTATGGCTCCAAACTTGGTCAATAATGACCTTTAATTCTCTTTTGTGGGCTGCTGCAATTAATCGATCAAAGTCGTCCATGGTGCCAAAGCGCGAATCCACACCACAGTAGTCAGAAACGTCGTACCCAAAGTCTTTCATGGGTGATGGAAAAAACGGAGTGATCCAAATGGCATCGACTCCTAAACTGTCCACATAGTCGAGCTTTTCAATAATGCCCTGCAGGTCACCAATGCCGTCGCCGTTACTGTCGTAAAAACTACGAATATAAATTTCATAAATAACGCAACCATGCCACCAAGGGGCTCCTTGTCCAAATTTGGAAGTCATGGCGATCGCTCCTTAAACTCTCTATCTTTTTTCTAGGCTTTTCCACAAGCAGCGCCTGACAAGCAAACTGAAAAGTGACTGGAACATAGCAACGTATAAAATGCTTTCTCTGTGAGCTCTTATCTATAAGTTCCTATGACCGCTTATGCAAGCTCATAACAGTTTACCGAGACTGATTGTTTGTATTTCAACGTCCAATAAAACTACATAAACACTGATGTTGCCACCTCAATCAAAAGGGGGAGTACGATTTTCAATGCACCGATTTTAATGCGCCGATCATCGATTAAAAGTAGTATCAAGCGAACGATAAAACTTGCCTAAAGAAGTATTTTTGGTAGTGAT
Source organism: uncultured cyanobacterium (assembly GCA_937894105.1). Lineage (GTDB taxonomy): Bacteria > Cyanobacteriota > Cyanobacteriia > CACIAM-69d > CACIAM-69d > CALGDE01. The sequence goes on along the minus strand of CALCTI010000338.1, from coordinate 42 downwards.
GCAATGTGATGGTTACTCAATTTCGAAAAGCGTGAATCTTCT
>CALCTI010000337.1 GCA_937894105.1 uncultured cyanobacterium | reverse complement strand
ACGGCATGCCGCAGGCCATGGCATAGCTGAAAAGTATGGCGGCCGCCACGAGCGCACCCATCCATAGTTGAGATTGTACTGGCATTTGATCAGACATCGTCGCTCTCCGCCTGGTTCGCGCAAATTATCACACGTCGACAGACACTTTGCCAATAGGGTTCGAGCAGCAGGCGAGGATGTAACCCCCGGCAATATCGTCCTCTGAAATGCCGCCATTGTGGACCATATGCACTTCGCCGTCTGTCTTACGGATCTTGCATGTCCCGCTGACGCCAAAGGTTCTTCCCGAGGGGATGTTTAGCCCGTTCGCCTTGGCCGCCGCCACCTCCCCAGGGGAATTAGTCACCTCCACACACTGGTTGCGTAACCCCACATCAGCCACTGTCTCTGCCTGCTGCCACCGTCCCGCCGACACAATCAACGCCGCACTGCCCACCGCTAACGAACTCAACCACGCCAACTGCCAGGGCAACCCTTTGCAAAATTGCCGCCAGCGCGTTATCACAAACCGCTGCACCTCCGTCACCATCTGAGGCCGCTCAGGCACCGGCGGAACAAAAGGATTAACCGGTTCAAATTCTTGGTAACGCTCCTCGTAATGTTGCTCCTCGGCGTTGGCCTGAACCTGTTGCTCTCGGCTACGAACAGCGGGTTTCGCCAAAGCTCCCGGCGGCGTCTCGTTAATATTTAGTCTTTCGCTAATTCTTTCTCGCTGCTGCGGCTGTTGATGTTGCGTCTCAGGGGCATCCAACCCTCCTGGCAATTCTGGCGATCGCCCCCGCTCCCCTAATTCCCCGCGCTCCTCCAGCGCCGCCGTCTCACACTCCACCAAATCAACCGCATCATTCGTCACCCACCCATCAAACTCCATTTCTGCCAACTTACCCGCAGCCTTATAGGTCATCTCATCTCGCTCTTTTAATTAATGTACGTTAATCGAAATCGTAACACGTTCATTTAAAAGAAGGAGGTTTTTCGGTTGTTTTTGAGGAGTCGTTTTTTAGGAATTATTATCTAGGGCGAGAAAGTTATACGAAATTTTTGAGAACGCAAACGCAAGTTGTACGCGATCGCGAATTTTGATTTGAGATATTAAATACATCGACGGAGCGAGCGCGGTTGGGTTGATAGTTTCTTAGGAAACGAATCGAGCCAGCCGTCTTTATTTTTTGGGGTGTTTTTGAAGACTTTGAGGATTCTGAGGATATTTTCGAAAGATTTTTCCAAGCAGTATTCTAAGCAATGCAGTTTCTTCGCCTAATCTCTTAGAATCTAAATACTGCAATCCGGTCCAACCCAATGACCAGCATCAACACCCGCCCCCCCCACCGCGAAGCCGGTCCAAGCCGCGAGAGTTTGGATCACAAGGGGTTAGAGGGTAAGAATTTAGAGGGCAAAGATTTAGGTGGCGAACATTTAAGCAGCAGAAATCTAGGCAGCAAAAATCTAGGTGGCAGAAATTTAGACTGTGGAGAATTGGACCAACTGATCCAGCAGGTTAGGGAAGAGCACCAACAGTTACTGGATTTGCTGAAAGATTTGGAAGCTCTGCGAGAAGCAAAGCAACATTCATAGGCGCTGCTTAATTCGTTTAAGTATCTTCGCGACCAATATCAACAGGTTCGCAAAGTTATTTCCATTATTTATTCCGGCAAATCTGATACCACGGAAAAAACGCCCAGATCATCTCGACTTCCGGCCTTTGTGGGTATGATTTCTGGACCGCCAGATTTATCTACTCGATACAAAGAAATCCTGTCCGATCATTTCGAAGAAAAACTCCGCCATATTGGCGCTGCCAACCCCACCGGTTCTCGCTCCACCCATTCCAGTCCTAGATGCGCCGATCAATAGTTGTTAGCGATACCGGTTTTGTCGTTGCTCTCTTCAACGCCGACGACAAATACCACGACGCTTCGGTTCAACAGTATTTATGCTGGGATGAAATCCTGCTGCCCCAGCCAGCGCTGACCGAAATTTCTTACTTTTCTTGTACCCCAAAAACCCGATTTGCGTTTCTGCAATTTTTAAAAGATATTCCCAGCAGCAAATTTAAGTTAGTGGAAATGAAGCCTTCCATCGCGGTCCGAGTTGCCAATCTGTTAGAAATTTACGCCGATACTCGTATTGATTTTGTGGATGCCTGTGTCATGGCGATCGCCGAGCACTACCAAATCGAAACGGTATTAACCTTAGATCGTCGGGATTTCACCATTGTGCGTCCGGCGCACTGCGAAAGTTTTACCCTATTGCCCTAGGGTCGTCCCAAGTACTTCCTAGGGTTTATTGGTGCCACGTGGGGCGATCGCCTATGGCACAATGGCGATATTCTTGAACGTCTTCAGCGTTCAGTCTTAGCGATAGAAATAGCGATAGAAACATGGTTGCCCCCCTAGACAGTTTGCCCACCAAATATGATCCGAAATTTGCCGAGGCAAAGTGGCAGGAAGTGTGGGATGCGACCGAGGCGTTTAAAGCAGATCCCGATAGGGAAGGCGATCCGTTTTGTTTGGTGATTCCGCCCCCGAACGTGACGGGGCGGCTGCATATGGGACACGCTTTCGAGGAGGCGTTGATCGATACGTTGGTGCGTTATCAGCGAATGGCAGGGAAAAACACCCTATGGCTGCCGGGGACGGACCACGCCAGCATTGCCGTCCACGCTATTTTAGATAAGCAGCTTGAGGCGGAAGGTAAGACGCGTGAGGAGGTTGGTCGCGAGGCATTTTTAGAGCGGGCGTGGCAGTGGAAGGCGGAGTCGGGCGGGGCGATCGCAGGACAGTTACGCAGCTTAGGAGTATCAGCCGACTGGAGCCGTGAGCGGTTCACCCTCGATGACAGACTGTCCAAGTCCGTGCTGACCGCCTTTACCAAGCTCTATGATGACGGACTAATTTATCGCGGCAAATATATGGTGAACTGGTGCCCCAAATCCCAGTCCGCCGTGGCTGATTTGGAAGTGGAAAATAAGGAAGTTGACGGCAAGCTTTGGCATTTCCGCTATCCTCTGACCGATGGCTCTGGGCACGTGGAAGTGGCCACAACCCGCCCAGAAACGATGCTCGGTGATACGGCGGTGGCAGTAAACCCCAACGATGATCGCTACACCAACATGGTGGGCAAGACCCTGACCCTACCGATTATGGGGCGGGAGATTCCGATTATTGCTGATGAATATGGGGAGGCCAGCTTTG
>CALCTI010000336.1 GCA_937894105.1 uncultured cyanobacterium | reverse complement strand
ACCGCTTTCACATGGGGGATTCCGCTACCAATTCCCTCGGGGGCAAAGGTGCGCACAATCCAGCCCGCCACCCAACAGCCCACAAATCCAAACATGGGCAGCAAAATCCACGCCGGTAAGCTGCTGCTTTGCACCCAGGCAATACGCAATCTTCCCAGTATGGTGGCCGATTCTTTCAAAGCCACCGCCGCCAGCCCGGAAATTAGCCCAATTAAGCAAGATTCTGCCATCGCTAGCGATCGCGGTCGCACCAGCGATTGAAAAATCGTGACTCGGCTAATTAACCGCTGAATTCGATAGCGGAAAAGCTGAATTGCAGGTCCCCATGGCGATCGCCCAAGCATAGGTTTAGGAAGGGAGTATCTTTAACCGTCAAAGAATTATTCAAAATAAATTCTCCCTAAAAATTGTGCCTCTCTCCGTTTCAGCCCTGTCGTAGCCTCAGATGCTAAACAAAGAATTTCTAAAAAATATCTAAAGCTTTTTTCGAACAGACAAACGCCAAGGGCTCTACTCAGCCGTGCCCTAGAAAACGCAACTCAACGGGAATAAAGCTGTGAAAGCCCAGTGAAATCAGCCCCTTGGTAACTATAGTGCCACCCTACTGCCCCTGATAAATTTCAATAGGACGCCGGTGTTGAAAAAGCAGTGGGGAATTGTCAACAACGTCAAGGTAATTGCAATTAGGAAGATTGCGCCTAAGGGCTAAATGCCTTGCACAGCCAGGTTTACAGCTATGTTTTCCCTGTTAAATTGGTGTAGATAAACACAGTTTTTTTTGATTTGCCGAAGCCAAGGCTAATTCAAGGGCTCATCAGAGAGAGTTTTTTGGATTTGCTCTGGAGATGGTTCAGAACTTGTTGCAAGTGACTTGCAACAAAAAGACCCCCGTGATAGATTCAGTGCTTGTTCAGAGAATTTACTGACAGAATTCCATGAAGCTTAAAATCCGTTCCCTGGTGATCGGAGTGATGGCGATGGTGACCATAATTGGTCTCAACTTTACATCGCTGTCCTTCGCTACCACCTCTGACCTGTCCGCTAACAAAGCCTTTAATTCGGAGGTTGAAGAAGGTCTCGGCTATTTCCGCTCTCTAGTGCGTGAGCAGATGCCTTTGGCGCAAGACCTGAGGACAGCAATCGCATCTGGCAATTTAGCTGCCGCCAAGAATGCCTATGTGGACTCTCGTCCTCCCTACGAGCAAATCGAAGTGTTTGCCGGTAGCTTTGAGGATGAAGACTCTGATATTGATGCTCGCCCTTACGGCTTTGACGACGGTGAAGAATCCCCTGATTTCAAGGGCTTCCACCGTATCGAGGCTTATTTATACCGTGATGGTGACCTACGGGCTGCCCTTCCCTACGCTGACGGGCTCATCGAAAGTGTTAAGTCTTTGACCGCTAAGCTGGATGATTCCAGCAACTTCAGCGCTGAAAGCAACTTCGAAGGAATGGTTGCTCTGGTAACCGAGGTTCCTGCGAAGAAGATTTCTAGCGAAGAGGAGACCTGGTCTGATCAAAGCATTTTGATCTTTGCCAACAATTGGAAAGGTATTTACAGCCAGTACAAGCCTTTTGCGTCACGCTTGCCCAGCAAGGTTTCTAACCGTGTTGATGCAGCTTACCAAGCTTGCTTGGCGTCCGTCAGCGAGTTTACTATTCGTGGACAGGTGGGCATGACTCCCTACAGTCAGGTCAGCATTGCTGAACGCGGCAAGATTTCTGCGGCTGCCTATGAATTCCGCGCTGCCATTTTGGAAGCTCGGGACACCCTAGGACTAGGCTAATTATTCAGGGTTATCCCTGGGGTAATGTTTCATTCTTCGGGGATAGGTTCGGATTTTATGCTTGCGTAGGGCGATCGCCAGGGTTCACCTGTGGCGATCGCCATAAAGCCTTCGCTGTTTCCTCTGACTTGACCGATGCTGTCTTGGCTTCCCAAGAGGTACGCTGTTTAAGTTAGGATACGGCAAGACTTGAGAATGATTATCATTCTCTTTGAAAACTGGTGATCGTCCCATTGGTGTGAGGGCGATCGCGAAAAAAATTGGTTGTGAGGCTAAGTGTAATGACCGTTATTTCCCAAGGGTTCCGTTTGAAAATGCTGGTAGCCAGCTCCGTTATCGGTGCCGCCGTTATTGGCTCCGGTGCCGTAGTGGAAAGTGCCGCCGCCAACGAACCCACCGATGCATCTATTTCTAGCAGTGTCGATCTTCAGACCTTGACCCAGTACGGGCGAGAGGGCAGCGGTCGCGCCGCTACCCCCGGTCTAAATCAAGTAACCTCTGTTTCTCAGCTGTCTGATGTACGTCCCACTGACTGGGCCTTTCAGGCGCTGCAGTCCTTGGTTGAGCGCTATGGCTGTATTGCGGGTTATCCCGACGGGACCTACCGCGGTAACCGTGCCCTAACTCGTTACGAGTTTGCCGCTGGTTTAAATGCTTGTTTGGATCGGGTTAATGAACTGATCGCTGCTTCTACCTCTCCTTTAGCCAGTAAGGCTGATCTACAGGTTCTACAGCGTCTACAGGAAGAATTTGCCGCTGAGTTGGCTGAGCTGCGAGGTCGCGTTGATGCCCTAGAGGCGCGCACCACTGAGCTAGAGGCTAACCAGTTCTCCACCACCACCAAGCTAGAAGGTTCGGTGATCTTTAGCGTCCACGGTGGCGGTATTGATGATGATGACGGTGACGAGCAAAGCGACCAAGAGGAAGTTGCCTTCGGTCAGCGGACCCGTTTGCTGTTCAACACCAGCTTCTCTGGCGATGACCTCCTAACCACTCGTCTTGAGTCCAACACAATTCAAAGTCCTTTTGCTGACGCAACGGGCTTGGGTTCTTTGAGCTATGGCGACGGCGATAGCACAGTCTTTGAACTGAGCTTCCTAGGCTACTCTTTCCCCATCAACGACCAGTTAGAGGCCATCATCGGTCCCGTTGGTATTGATATTGACGACGTTCACCCGGTTCACAGCAGTCCCCTCTACGGTGACGGTTCCGGTGCAATCACCGCGTTTGCTGATCGGAACCCGGTTCTACGTCAGCCTGCCGACGCAGGTTTTGGTTTGAGCTGGTCCCCGAGCGATAATTTCTCCTTCCACGCGGCTTATCACGCTGGCGAAGCGGCAAGCCCCAGTGAAGGCGAAGGTTTATTCAATGGTAGCTACACCGCTAGCGCTAGTATCAACTACTACAGCAGCGACAGACTATTAAGCGATGGTTTGTTCTACGCTAACTCTTACTATTCCAACACCGGGTCTGATTTAGCCCTGTTGACCGGCGTTGGTACCGCTAACGCGAGCGATCCGTTTGATGGGGATTCCATCATCAGCGACAACATCGCATTCCAGACCAACTTCACCCTCAGCCCCAAGTTTGGTATTAACGGCTGGTTCGGCTACACCAACGCTCGTAACGCTAGCGATGGAGATGACGATGTGGACCTAATTACCTGGGCGGTGGGTCTAAACTTCTACGACCTGTTCTCTGAGGGTAGCTTTGGTGCCATCTTGGTTGGGCAGCCTCCTACGGTGACCAATGCTGACGGTGCGGATGAGGATGACTTTACTCCTATCCACATTGAGGCGCTCTATCGTTACGCGTTGAACGACTTTATCTCCATTACCCCTGGTGTGGCGGCAATCTTCAATGCTGACGAAGATGGAGATACGGCAATTCTGGGTGTGTTGCGCACCGAGTTTGCGTTCTAAATGGGACGTTTAAATCCAGTGCCTGAGTATAGGGCTTAGTGATTGGATGCTCTTTTTAAGACGAGTAAAAGGTGGCGATCGCCCCTAGGGGAAGTGCCACCCACTGTTCGTGAATATCCTCACCTTGTCCCTCCTTTGTTAATCTCAAGGGAGGGATTTTTTGTGTTTGGTTTGCCCGAAATCTTACGCCCTGCGTTTAAAATCACCAAGGTTGCCCTGTTTAAATTATTTCCCGCACCATTTTTTAAGATCATTTTTTGGATTAACTATGAATTTTCTTCGGCAGCATATTGCGCCACTGTTAGTGGTACTGGTGTTTGCGATCGCATTAGTGGCAGTTAGTGCACGGATCTTTTTGCCTGATGATATGCTTGCCCCTGCGCCAATTTCTGAAGAGATTGGAAATGACGCCATTAGTGCGGTGGCAGCGCCGATCTGTGTGTTGGGATTATTGGGATAGGTCTGTTGACGGAGTTGTTGCCAGGCTATGAATTGCAGGTGGGGTCGTCGCTGGAACGATCGCGCCTCTTCCGTTGGCTTACTCGCACCTACCAAGAACTGTTCCCACACCTAAGGGATTTCAGCCATTTAGACCATCAAATTAACCAGCATTTTTCCCGAGAGACGCCCCTGTGGTGGGTGACGGCGAAGAACGCTGAAAACTTGGAAAATCAAGCGGTGCTGCCTTCAGCTTCTGTTCCATTGCCGATCGCCGGACTGTGGTGGGGTTGGGCGGTGGACCAGGCGAGTGGCCAGCGCCTTCCCCACGTCTTTTGGATGTATGTTTTGCCGGATTATCGGCGGCGGGGCATTGGGCGATCGCTCCTAAAACATCTGGAAATGGAAGCCCAGTCCATGGGAGCGACAGAAATCAGCTTGCAGGTATATGGGCACAATGCTGGGGCGATCGCCCTTTACCAATCCCTTGGCTACGAATCAAAAGCAATTTTAATGCGCAAATCTTTAGGTGAGAAATGCTTATGATTTGCCACCTATTCCTCTAATCTTTGCTGATTAAGTTATTAGCTAAACTTTCGAAGAAGCCTTAGATTTTCCCACTTCTACTGACGAATTGCTTTCAGAAGATTGCGGTTGGGAACAGTTCGATTCGGTGCAGTTTCTCCACAGATTTCGACTGTAGAAAATAGCGAAGCCGTAGCTGCTATTAATTAAAATCAAAACTAAGCGTCCTGCCCAAGAGGACATATTAGACCATAAAACAGCGCTAGCAATTAACACTAGCCCCCATTCTGCCAGGGAAACCCAGCGACCGTAATGGCGGGGATCCCAATAGGAAAAGGGGCTAATAAACCGGTAGTTGCTAATGGGAAAAAAGTGGCGATGGGCGTCGTGATTATGCACCGGTAAATCTTCTAAAGAGTGCAAAATTGCGCTGATTCCTAGCCAAATTAAAACCGGTTCACCAATAATTTGACCGGTGATGGCGATCGCTCCCGCCAGCGGAATGGAATGCCCCACCGCCACCGCCGCCTGCCAGAAAGGGCGATAATAAGCCTCTTGCCAAATGGTGCGATCAGGAATTTTTTCTACACCCTTTGTCCAGGCGTAAAAAATAAAAATTGGAATATCGGGCAACAGCGCTCCGCCCAAGATAGGCAGCCATAGGTCGGGACCGGTGATCGCCCCCAACGCTGCCACATTAATCACTCCATGACCTTGAGTGTTCATAAAAAAGACTGATAAGTGACCCAAGCAGCCCCGAAGTTTCCTGATGGTAGGGGCGTAAGGCAATGCGCCCCCAGGGTAAAACGCTACTTACCCAACACCTTCTTCAGCGCTGCCAACAGGGTAACCACGGTTTCGGGACGGCTGTTGTGTCCCATCAGCCCCACACGCCAAACCTTACCGCCCAGTTCACCCAAACCGCCGCCGATTTCGATGTAGTAATCTGCCAGCAGGGTCTTACAAACTGCTTTGCCGTCCACACCCTCAGGAATTTTTACGGTGGTCAGGGTGGGCAACCGGAATTCCTTCGCCACGTGGCACTCAATGCCCATATCAGCCAGCCCTTCCCATAAAAGCTCACCGGTAGTCTGGTGGCGAGCCCAGCGCTCTTCTAATCCTTCCTCTGCCACTAGGCGCAGGCATTCTCGCATGGCGTAGTTCATATTAATGGGCGCGGTGTGGTGGTAGGTGCGATCGCTCCGCCAATATTTCCCCACCAGGGTTAAGTCCTAATTCCAGTTAGGTACTTTGTCTTTGCGGGCGTTAAATTTGGCGAGGGCGCGATCGCTAAAGGACAACGGCGCAATACCGGGAGGGCAGCTCAACGCCTTTTGACCACCGGCATAAACCATATCAATGCCCCATTCATCCACAAACAGGGGCACGCCGCCAATACTGGTCACCGTATCCGCCATCA
>CALCTI010000335.1 GCA_937894105.1 uncultured cyanobacterium | reverse complement strand
GCCTTGTTTGTTTTTAAAGGGCGCGTACTTCCCACTGTATAAGGCTTCTGGAGATTAATTGATGACACGCCCAGCCTGACCATTTTGGTCTGGTTGAAACTTTCTTCGACGTAACCTTTTCGAGGGTTTATATGACCATCCCAATGCAACCAGTTTCAACTCAATTTGCTGGGTTTATCCGCTGTACCTGGAGCAAATCCCTATGCTTGATCAATTAGAGCCGCAACTTACCGGAGTGCCTCGTACGATGCTGATGACGACGCGGGCGCGGGTAGAAGAGGATCAGCGTTCTGACGGCATTTTCCACGATCCTACGGTGGCGAAGTGGTGGCAATCGCTGGTCTGGGATTCGGAACTTGATCCCCTATTCTCTCCCATTGCCCAACTCTCATGGGCTGTCCGGGCTCATCTTTTCGATCAGATTGCCCAGCGGCATCTAGCTAAATATAAGGATGCGGTTGTGATCGAGCTAGGGGCTGGCCTATCCACCCGCTACCATCGCGTTGGGCAGAATTGTCGTGCTTGGATAGATTTAGATTTGCCGGAGGTAACCCGTCTTCGACAACAGTTGGATAGGGAGACTGATAACCACCGCCCATTAGGGCAGTCGGTGATGGATTTTAGCTGGATGGATGAGCTGAACTCGGAGGATCCAGCCAGCCTCCTGGTTATAGCGGAAGGGCTGCTGATGTACTTTGACGTCAACCAGGGCCAGGCGTTGATCAATCGGCTGCGCCAAAAATTTCCGGGGGCAACCCTGGCATTTGATGTGGTGGGTGGTTTAACTAAAGGTAAGTCTGCTAAGGCGTTGGCTCAATTGAATGCGCCATTGAAATGGTTTGTTAAAAGTGAGCAGGATGTGGCGGCGATGGGGGTGTCATTGGTGCAAGTGCGATCGCTAATTCAGGAAAACTGTCGCTATCGCGATCGCATTGGTTTTTATCGCTGGATTTCTTGGATAAGCAATCTACCGCCGCTGCGAAATTCATCCTTGATCTTAGAAACCATCGCGTAGACGGTCCATCCCTTATGCGAGGCGCGCGGGGTGACTTGCGCAACTTATGTGAAAACCGGGCGATCACTGTTGACATAAATCAAGCATTATTCTTATTAAGCTGTCGCAGGATCGCCTTAGTCGGCACATTAAGCCTCCATGCCATCCCCCCAAGGCAGAGCTTACTTCTGGAGTGAGTCGATATCGCGATGACCCTTTTGATCAAATCAACTTTGATTAAAGTTGGTCCCTCCAGTCAGTGAAGCGAAGCGCCATCTTGATCACCTATCCCTTGCTCTGGTGATCCGAATATCTCCGAAATCTATTGAGTAATATTGTGAGTTTTGGGTGAAAGCCGATGCTAACCATCGATGATAGTCGCTGGCCCTTGGTCTCCGTTCGATTTCAAGGACTTGAAACCTCCGATGAGACAACGCGGTTTTATAAGCAATTTGAGGCGTGGCTGGCACGGCAGGAGCGGTTTTGCTTGATTGTGCAACGCTGTGATGCCGAAGCCGCTGAGGCTCGCGGGAAGCGATCGCCCGAAGCAAAACGAATGCGTAAAGAGGGTATCGCTTGGACCAAGGCGCACCGGCCGCAAATTGCTCAGTACTGCACTGGGGTCGCAATGGTGCTCGACTCCTCCAAGCTAGTAGCTTTCTGGGGGCCCGTTGCAGCCAAAGTCACCCAAAGTATATATGGCTGTCCTGGGAAAGTTTTTGGATCCCTGGATCAGGCTGAGGGATGGGGGGCAGAGAAATTAGGTCTGCCTCCGATAAGCCCGCCAACAACTCAAAAAACATCCCCTTTCTCTGCCATCTCTTTCCAGCGAGTTGTTCTGCAACAGCGGTTACGTTTGGCTCTCTCTGGGCTTTTGGCCATCATCGGTGCAGCTTTAGGGTTGGTGCCTTATTACCTGATCTACTTGGTCAGTCTGCAATTGCTGGGAGCAGATGCCTTGGGGGCAGATGCAAAGGGATGGGCTACAGAATCCGTCTGGCCCTTAGCTGGATGGGCTGTGGGTGCTGTCGTCGGCAAAGGGGTTTGCGTGGGACTATCCACACGATTTTCCCATATTGCGGCTTACACCATCCTTTATGACCTGCGCGTTGAACTAGCCCGTAAGCTGGGTCGATTGCCGCTAGGCTACTTTAGCGATCGCACCACCGGCGAGATCAAAAAAATTATCCATGAGGATGTGGAACAACTGGAGCAGGGATTAGCCCATATTATTCCCGATGCCGTTGCTGGCATAACGGTGCCGTTGCTGGCAGGCTTCTTGCTGTTTCTGGTGGACTGGCGTATGACTTTGGCCACGCTAGCCAGCGCCGCGATCGCCCTAACCCTTTTCGGCGTTATGATGTCGCGCTTTGATATGGGCGCCTATAATGCGCTGCTAGCCAAGATGAATGGGGTGGTGATCCAATACATCAACGGCATGAAAGTAGTAAAAGCCTTTACCCGCACAGACTTTTCCTTTGCCCAGCTTCAGGATGTGGTCGAGGAAATGCGATTGGTTTACGTTGAAACGACTCGCCAATCGTCGATGCCCATGGCGATTATGTTGACGTTGATGCGATCAGCAGCCGTGACAGTGGTACCAGCGGGGATTGCCCTCTACCTGATGGGATCTTTAAGCCTGCCTGCCTTTGTGCTGTTTGTGGTCATGGGCATCGGCTTCAATCGACCGATTATGGCCGTACTATTCCACGGACTGACCGGGTTCTATCAGGTAAATGCTGCCTCAAAACGAATCGTCGCGGTGTTTAATCAACCCGATTTAATGGATCCAGAGCAGCCTCAACATCCTGAAGGCAACGAAATTACGTTTCAAAACGTCTCCTTCAGCTACGGAGATAGGGCCGTTCTCAAAAATATTAGCTTTACTGCCCCAGCGGGGAGCGTCATCGCATTAGTCGGACCGTCGGGGGCGGGTAAAAGTACGATCGCCAAGCTAATTCCCCGCTTTTGGGATGTGGACTCGGGGAAAATTTGCATTGGTGGCATCAACGTCAAAGATATCGCCATCGAACAGTTGATGAACCAGGTCTCGTTTGTCTTCCAGGACGTATTTTTATTCAATGCCACCATTCTGGAAAATATTCAAATTGGCCAGCCCACCGCAAGCCGTGATGACATTGTGGCGGCAGCTAAAGCAGCCTGTTGTCACGAGTTTATCGAAGCCCTGCCCCAAGGCTATGACACCCCCATTGGAGAAAATGGCGTTAGTCTCAGCGGTGGGCAGCGACAACGGATTTCCATTGCCCGCGCCATTCTTAAAGACGCCCCGATTGTGGTGCTGGATGAAGCTACCGCCTATGTTGATCCAGAAAATGAAGCACTCGTGCAGGCGGCACTGGCAGGTCTATTGGCTGGGGGAGATAAAACCTTAATTGTTGTAGCGCACCGACTTTCCACGGTGACGGAAGTGGATCAAATCTTGGTGATTGATCAGGGGCAAGTCGTCGCGGCAGGAACCCATTTATCGCTGCTAGAAACCTGTGACCTGTATCAAACTCAATGGCAGGCTCATATGACGGCGCAGGATTGGCAGTTTGGGCAAGTCACCGCCCATGAAACGGTCAGGGAGGAAGACATTGGGCGATCGCGACCGTCCTCGCTTGCCCTATCCCAGGAGCGCTCAGAAACCGATACGCCCTTAGAAAATCCATATCAGTCTCTGAAGGAAACTGATACAGCCTGGACCATGATGCGCAAGCTGATTCCACCTGGGGCGGATCACTATTTTTGGCGGGCGGCTCGCTGGCGCGGCGCAGAAGGCATCGCCATTGGACTAACCAGCTATTTGGTGTACCTAGTCCTAGTGTCGCTGTTCGAAGCGTCTGAAACAGGTGTTGCCAATAGCGGTCAACTGTGGGGCTATGCGATCGCGATCTTTATCCTTTGTTTGGCGCAAATCAGCTTTGGCTACCGGGCAAATACCCAAGCCTGTGCCGTAACGATCGCCACCCAAACCCGACTGCGATTGTTTCTAGCAGATTATCTGCGACGGTTGCCCCTAGGCTTCTTTACCCAGCGTGACACGGGCACCATTGATGCCCTTTTCACGACTAACATTATGTTTCTAGAACCCCACCGCCTTCTAGAAACCATGATTACTGCGGTGGTCACACCGACGATTATCTTAACGATCATGCTGGCCTATGACTGGCGGCTGGCGCTGACACTGCTTTCCAGTGTGCCTTTCGCCGTTTTAGCCTTGAGCTATGGAGAACGCGTGTTTGTGAGGGTATGGCGATCACTGGCAAAGGCGAGAGTACAAGCCAATGCCCGTATGGTGGAGTACATTCAGGGAATCGCTGTTATTCGTGCCTTTAATCTGGCAGGCGATCGCTTACAGCAGTTTCGGACAGGATTGAAAAAGTATCGGGCAGCTAGCCTACACACCGTAACTCAGCTGATTCCAGCGCAGATCTTCTTCTTATCCAGCTTGGAGTTGGGCTTTGCATTACTGCTAGGTGTAGGTGCAACTTTCTTTGTCAACGGTAGCCTCACCGGCAGCAGCTTTCTCTTCTTTATGGTGCTGGGCTTGGCCTTCTATAAGCCCCTGATGTCCATGGCTGACATGCTGGAGCTGCATCGCATTATGCAGAACTGCGTGCGTAATTTAAATGAATTTCTCCATGCGCCATTACTACCCGTAGCGTCTAGGGGACGCCCCCTACAAGGCAAAACAGAAGAGGTGCAGAACGGAAGCGATAGGTATGGAAAAGAGAAAATAAATGATAAGGTGAGAAAAAAGCTATAT
>CALCTI010000334.1 GCA_937894105.1 uncultured cyanobacterium | reverse complement strand
GGGCATGTCACTGGGAGCCCTATCGCCGGAAGCCCACGAGGTGTTGGCGATCGCCATGAATCGCATTGGCGGTAAGTCCAACTCTGGTGAGGGTGGCGAAGATTCTCGACGCTTCCAGACCTTGACTGACGTGGAAGAAGATGGCACCTCTCCCACGGCCCCTTACCTAAAGGGACTGCGCAATGGGGACACGTCCTGTTCCGCCATTAAACAGGTGGCCTCGGGGCGTTTTGGGGTAACGCCGGAGTACCTAATGAGCGCCCGGCAAATTGAGATTAAGGTAGCCCAGGGAGCCAAGCCTGGTGAGGGGGGACAGCTTCCTGGTCGCAAGGTGAGCGAATACATTGCCATGCTGCGGCGGTCCAAGCCCGGCGTCACCTTGATTTCGCCGCCGCCCCACCACGATATTTACTCCATTGAGGACCTGGCCCAGCTTATTTACGACCTGCACCAAATTAGTCCCAAGGCGCGAGTGTCCGTCAAGCTGGTGTCGGAAATTGGCATTGGCACCATTGCCGCCGGTGTGGCTAAAGCCAACGCCGATGTGATTCAAATTTCTGGTCACGACGGCGGCACCGGTGCTTCCCCCCTTAGCTCCATCAAGCACGCGGGTTGCCCTTGGGAGCTTGGTTTGGCGGAGGTGCACCGCACCCTAATGACCAACGGGCTGCGCGATCGCGTCATCCTGCGGGTGGACGGCGGCTTTAAGACCGGCTGGGATGTGCTGATGGGAGCCCTGATGGGGGCGGAAGAATACGGCTTTGGCACCATCGCCATGATTGCGGAAGGCTGCGTGATGGCGCGGGTGTGCCATATGAATAGCTGCCCCGTGGGCATTACCAGTCAGCAGCAGCGTTTGCGCGATCGCTTCCCTGGCATCCCCGGTCACGTGGTGAACTTCTTCTACTTTGTGGCCCAGGAGGTGCGATCGCTGCTGGCCCATTTGGGCTACACCCGCCTCAAGGATCTGATTGGTCGTGCGGACTTGTTAGGGCGTCGCGAAGGGGTCGAACTGGCGAAGCCCGAAGCGGTGGATCTGTCGGTACTGACGGACTTGCCCGACGCGAAGGGCGATCGCTCCTGGCTGGAGCACGACCCTCGCCCCCACAGCAACGGGGTGGTACTGGACAACGCCCTGCTGGCGGATGCGGATATTCAAAA
Source organism: uncultured cyanobacterium (assembly GCA_937894105.1). Lineage (GTDB taxonomy): Bacteria > Cyanobacteriota > Cyanobacteriia > CACIAM-69d > CACIAM-69d > CALGDE01. The sequence goes on along the minus strand of CALCTI010000334.1, from coordinate 6,904 downwards.
CACCATCCGCGACCAAGGCAGCGTCCATAAAAGCGTGGATATTGTGAACACGGACCGGTCCGAGCGGGCACGTATTTCCGGCACTATCGACAAGCGCAATGGCAACACGGGCTTTGAAGGTAATGTGCATCTGACCTTTAAGGGCAGCGCCGGTCAAAGTTTTGGTGCCTTCAACCTGATGGGCATGACCCTGGAGGTGGTGGGCGAAGCCAATGACTATGTGGGCAAAGGCATGAACGGCGGACGGATTATTATTAAGCCGTCTCCGGACGCAAGGTTTGAGTCCAACAGCAACGTTATTGTGGGTAACACCTGTCTTTACGGCGCAACGGGCGGGGTGCTATTTGCCAACGGTCGAGCCGGTGAGCGCTTTGGGGTGCGCAACTCCAAGGGGCAGGCGGTGATTGAAGGGGCAGGCGACCACTGCTGCGAATATATGACCGGCGGCGTCATTGTGGTGCTGGGACCGGCGGGGCGTAATGTGGGCGCTGGGATGACCGGTGGTTTGGCCTACTTCCTCGATGAGGAAGACAACTTTGCCGCCAAGGTTAATCCCGAAATTGTCAGTGTGCAGCGGGTGATGTCGAAGGCGGGCGAAGCTCAGCTTAAGGGGCTCATCCAGACCCATGCGGACGCCACGGGCAGTGAGAAGGCTCAGGCTATTTTGGCTGACTGGGACACTTACTTACAGAAGTTCTGGCAGGTGGTGCCGCCGTCGGAGGCTGAGTCTTCCGAGGCGATCGCCGCCGCAGAAGCTGAAAAAGTTGCTGTGCCTGTATAGGGCTCAAACCTTAGGGGCGCGGGGCTGTGATCAATACAATGGGGGTAATTAATGCTTAAAGCCTTAAGCCTCCGGATTCACCGTCCCTCACTGTTTTTTAAACAGAATGCATCTCTCCGCACTGGTTAAGGCTTTTGAATTTAGTGGATGACGCGCCCTAAGCAACAGGAACCCCTGAGAGCCAAAGCCTGAAATAGAGGCTAAAACGGTGGGTAATGTAGGCTGTAACGGCTAAACTTTGCCCACCGTTTTCTTAGGTTTGTTTTTTTAGCTGCGTTACTGCCATTGCGCTGCCTCCAATTATTTCCAGGACCATTTTGGGGCTGTTATCGATTAAAATCCAAAGTTTTGTGCACAAGGTTTACTGTCCCCAGTTTGTTTTTGAACCAGGGCACAGTATTCCTTATAGCATTAAGCTTTTGGCGTCATTGATGATGCGCCCGAACTTCGAACCATTTAGTTTAGAAAGATAGTTTCCTATGGGTATCAACGCACTAACCTTTCAAAGCCGGTTTGCTGTGGATTTATATAATCAGTTGCTGGATGAGTTTCTATCAATAATGCCCTTTGAAAGTCTGCCCTACGAGGTGGCTGTTCCTGCTCATCAACTATCGGTGGAAACGGCCACCCAGCTGGGGGGGAACTCTTCGCCGCTTTTCGCTGTAAATGGAGAGACATTTGAGACGATCACGGCAGCTCCGGTGGGGCTATCCCAAACTATTTTGGCGCAGAAATTTGAAGAAACGGATCTGGCGGGTGATGTGCAAAGCGCTTGGAATAATTTTGTTGAATCGGGTCAAATTTGGGCGCTTATTATTGGCGTAATCTTTGGCTATATGTTCCGCACTTTCACCGGCGGTTAACGTTATTATTGCCAACTTTTTTGTGGTCCTAACTGCTGCGTGAATCTTCCCCTGACCCATGTGTACGCGCCGCTACTACTTTGGACAGGTTTGGGCATCGTGCTGCAGCGCTGGCTGCCACCGTGGGTGCCGAGGCTGTTGGGGCGATCGCTGTACTGGGTGGGCATTCCACTGGTGATTTTTTCCTCAGCGCGGCGCACGGAATTTTCAGTCGCCATGGGCATTGCGCCAGCGGCCGCCCTGACGGCAGTTTTGTCAGGATTAGGCTTAGGGTTATTGATCTTAAAAAGTGCCCAAAGTACTGAGTTTCAGGGGCAGAACCGTTGGAGCGAAATACCCTCGGTTAAAGGCAGTGTGCTGCTGACGTCCATGTTGGGCAATGCGGGATTTGTGGGGCTGGCGAGCGTGCCCCTGTTGCTGGAGCCCGAGTTTAGGGCACTGCCGGCTTTTTATGCGGTTACCCAAAGCGCCTTGGGCACTTACGGCGTGGGGACGTTAGTGGCAAATCACTACAGCGATCGCCGTAGCCCTAGCCAATGGTGGACTCAATTTAAAAAGCTATCAACGGTCCCGGCTTTGTGGGCCCTTGCCATAGGGCTTTTGTCCCATCCTTTTGCCCTGTCCGCCCCTATTAGCCAAGTTATTTCCTGGGCGACGGTAACGGTGTCCCCCTGTGCGGTTGTACTCATGGGGCTGCGGCTGGCAGGACTGACCCGTTGGCACCAGTTCAAGCTGGCGTTTTTGCCCACGGGAATCAAAATGTTAGTGATTCCCCTGTTGATTGCGATCGCCCTAACCCTATTGCCCATCTCTAACCAGGCTCGTTTGGGAATGGTTTTAATGGCAGGCATGCCCAGTGCCTTTTCCTGTTTAATTCTGGCGGAAGAATATAACCTAGATCGTTCCGTTGCCTCAGGGGCGATCGCCCTAAGCACAACCTTTCTATTAGTAATGCTGCCCTTTTGGATTTGGTTACTCGGGTAGTCTTTGTTAATATTTAAAGCTTAATCTCCGGGTGCGTCAAAATACACCAGACGATCTTTTAGTTCAAGTTTACGGCTGATTCTTTACGGCTGATTTCCCAACATTTGTAAGCGATATAAACTGGCATAGATTCCTTCTTGGGCAATCAAGCTATCGTGCTCACCGTCTTCCACTAGCCGCCCTCGGTTTAACACTAAAATTCGATCCACATTGCGAATGGTGGACAGACGGTGGGCAATAACAATCGCGGTTCTTCCTACCATTAAATCCTCAACGGCGTCTTGAATTAATGACTCGGTACCCACGTCTAAATTCGCCGTTGCTTCGTCCATAATCAAGACTTTTGGATTTCGAATCGCCACCCGTGCAAAGGCTAATAACTGTTTTTGTCCTGCCGAAAGATTGGATCCGCGCTCCCGCAGTTCAGTTTTATAACCGTTCCCCATTAGCTTAATAAACTGGTCTACGTTAGTGCGCTCCGCCGCTGATTGGATCTCTTCTTGGGTGTAAGTTTCGCCCAGGGTAATGTTGCTATTCACATCCCCCGCAAAAATAAATCCGTCCTGTAAAATCACTCCCAAATGTCGCCGTAATTCTGACTGGGGCATATCGCGAATATCTATGCCATCAATTAAAATTCGTCCGGTACTAACTTCGTAAAGACGACACAGTAACCGAATGATTGACGATTTTCCCGCCCCTGTTGGTCCCACAAAGGCAACTTTTTGCCCCGGTAGAATGGTGAAATTTAAATCCCTTAAAACCAGATCGTCGTCTTTGTACGCTAGCGATACGTTTTCAAATCGAATTTCCCCCTGCTGGGATGGTGCTGCGCCTTCTAATGCTTTTTTATAGCGATCGCCCCTCGGATCCTGAATTTCAATAGGCTCCCCTAAAATCCCGCTAATTCGTTCAATGGCCGTAAAGCCTGCTTGAATAGCCGTAAATTTTTCAGCAAACTCCCGCAACGGGTTAAATAAACGCTGGGCAAACAGGATAAATTCCGCCAAAATACCGAAGGTTAAAGCATCATTTAAAATCATTAACCCGCCAAACCATAGGACTCCGGCGATCGCCACCAAGGAAATCCATTCTAAGACTGCTGATACCGATGAATCATAAAAAATGGTTTCGTCAACCGCTTGAACGTACTTATGGTTGGTTTTGCGAAACTGCTTTGAATTAAGCTCCTCTCGACCGAACAGTTGAACAATACCAACGCCCACTAAATTTTCTTGGAGGGTAGAATTTAAATCCGATAGTTTTTCTCGAGCCCGATAGTTTGCATCACGGAATTTATATTGAAAAAAGAGAATAAGACCCGTGACCGGCAGGAGCAATAATATTAGCAACAGCGCTAGCTGCCACTGTCGATAAAACATAATGGCAATCAGCAAGCCAATGGAAAAAATATCGCTGACAATGCCAACGGCTCCCGTTGAGAACACTTCCCCCAATGAATCAACATCACTGGTTAGGCGAGTAATTAAACGTCCCACGGGGGTGCGATCAAAAAATCCCATAGCCAGGGAAACCACGTGATGAAAAAGGTCCTGGCGAATATCTGCGGTAATACGCTGCCCGACTTTCTGCACCAAGAACCCCTGCACCCCCTGCAACCCCAGACGAACAAGGACGGTGCCTAACAACATCCAAGCCACCACGTTAAACCCTTCTTGGACGGAAAGGGTTTATAGGAATTCAAACCTGGTGGGTTCTTGGCGAAGGATAGAGATAACTTGACCCACTAAAATGGGCTGCACTGCTGAGGCGATCGCCAAGGGAAAGAGCAGAAAGAAAGCAATAATTAGAAGACGAGAATTACGGCGAGCATAGGGTAGTAAGGTTAAAAATAAACGCCAGTCGCTGTCACTTGTGCGACCAGATTTCGGCGGATTGGAAGGGGATGCGGTCATGGAATTGATAAACGGGAAATGGCAGATTGACTGACGAAATTCACGAGATTAAAGCAATGGACGTTGGGGTTGCTGTTGCCCCAATAAATCCTTAGGAATAAATTTCAGTCGTTTGATGGGGAGCGTTTAGGGCGTTTGGATGAGGGGGAGGATCACGATAAGTCAGTTTTCTAGAATAAATTGGCTTATTGTTTTAATCCTAATAAAATTTATTCGTCTGAATCTTTACTTTTATTTTTGATAAAGCTTTGTTGAGCCCTTGTCTTTAAAGAATCAGATGCCAGACTTCAAATATACTAAATACCCCACCACCATTTCCTAAGATTTTTTGCCCTGGGGCACTTCCTTGAACCGCTAAAATTGACATAATGATAGGTGGATTGATTAGTCAGTTTATATTTTTTAGAATTTTTAAAATTCAGCGGGGGTTATAAACATGGCGTTGACGCCGCACACGGTTGATGAAACTCAGGCTCAGAATATGTCTGCTCAGGGTGTACAGCCTGAGGACGTGCAGGTTGCGCCAATTGGGGTGAATACGCGGGCATTGCGATCGCGCACCTGGGATCGGCTGAAGTTCGAAATTGAGTACTCCCGTAAAAAAGGAACCACCGCCAACAGCTATTTAATTGAGGGGGACCGGCTGGCGTTGCTGGATCCTCCAGGTGAGCGATTTACGACGATTTTTATTGAGGCCCTGCAGGAACGGCTGGGCGATCGCTCCTTAGACTTTATTATTTTGGGGCATGTTAATCCCAACCGCGCCGCCACGTCGGAGAAGCTGCTGGGGCTATATCCGGAGGCGTGCGTCGGTTGTGCTTAGCCCGCGTCGGAAAGTTTGCGATCGCTGCTGGCAGACCGGTTTGCCCCAGGAACCGCCGCCTTGCCTCCGGAGCTGAAGGTGATTAAAGGCGACGAAACTACGGTGGATTTGGGACAGGGGCATTGCCTGGAGTTTGTGCGGATTCCCACGCCGCGGTGGCCCGATGGGTTGGCCACGTTTGACCGGGCGAGCGAAATTTTATTTTCGGATAAGTTTTACGGTGCCCATGTGTGCGGCGACCAGGTACTTGACGAGGGGTGGACCGTTTATGCGGATGATCGCCGATTCTTTTTCGATAGCCTCCATGCGCCCCAGCTAAGGCAGGTTAATAATGCCCTGGACAAAATGGAGGAATTTATGCCGGCGCTGATTGCTCCCAACCACGGTCCCATGGTGCGCTATGGGCGGGTGGAGCTGATGAAGCAGTACCGGGAGTGGGGAAGCAAAACGGCTAGCCAGGGACCGATGGTGGCGCTTATTTACGCGTCCGCCTATGGCAACACGGCAGCGGTGGGGCAGGCGATCGCCAGTGGTATTACCAAGGGCGGCGCAACGGTGGAGCTTATTAACTGTGAGCAAGCGTCTCCGGCGGATATTAAGGAGGCGGTGGAGCAATGCTCGGGCTTTATTATTGGATCGCCAACCTTGGGTGGGCACGCGCCAACGCAGATTCAGACGGCTCTGGGCATTGTGATTGCTAATGCAGCTAAAACTAAGCCTGCGGGGGTCTTTGGATCCTTTGGGTGGAGCGGCGAGGCGATCGATTTGCTGGAGCAAAAGGTGCAAGATGGCGGCTACAAGTTTGCCATGAATACCATTCGCGTTAAGTTTGCTCCCGATGCAGGCACGTTGAAAAGTTGCGAAGAGGCGGGGACGGACTTTGCCCAGTATGTGCGCCGGGCGGAAAAGCGCCGCACTCGCCGCACCAAGCGACGGGGGGATGTGAGCGATCGCACTTCCCAGGCAATGGGGCGGGTGGTCGGTGCCCTGTGCATTGTGACGGCGAAACGGGACGAGGTGGAAACGGCGATGTTGGCTTCGTGGGTTTCCCAGGCCACCTTTAGCCCACCGGGGCTGACAGTGGCGGTGGCAAAGGAGCGGGCTGTGGAAGCGCTGATGTGTGAAGGCGATGCTTTTGTGATTAATATTTTGCCGGAGGATAGCCCGCTGTCACGAAAGTTTATGCGGGACTATGAGCCAGGGGAAGATCGATTTAAGGATTTAGACACGGAAATTGCCGACAATGGCTGTCGCATTATTCATGGAGCGTCAGCTTATATGGAATGTAAAGTGTCCCAGCGCATGGAATGTGGCGACCACTGGATTACCTATGCGGTGGCGGAACAGGGCGACGTTCTAAATCCCAACGCCTTAACCGCTCTCCACCACCGCAAATCCGGCAGCCACTACTAGGGCGTGTCATCAATTAAACTTCAGAAGCCTTGCGCAGTGGGAAGAACACGTCCTTTCAAATAAAAAATACGGCATTGCAGGTTTAGGAGAGGAAACAGCATTACACCGGTAGGGTGTGTTGCCC
>CALCTI010000333.1 GCA_937894105.1 uncultured cyanobacterium | reverse complement strand
GGCTCCGTCAAACCACCCACGCTCCGCTGGCACGCGTCCAACTGCGATGGTCATTGTTAACTCCTTTTGAGTTTTCGTATGTCGAAATAAAGACAGAGATTTCTCAAAATATTTTAGTGCGATCGCCCAAAGAATGAAGGCGCAACATCGCCTAATTCTGAGAATTTCTGAGCAAAGCTTTAAAAAACTTTACGTTGATAATTTGATTGTACAGTAGATTTATTGAGACCCCAGATTTGCCGGGATTCTACTTATGTAAAGCTGGGTCAATAACGTCCTTGGAAGCGCCTTATGTACACGATTGAAGTCACCCTCAAGAATATATCGGCCACGGTGTCGGTGCAGCGCAAGGAGTTGGATGACGCCAAGGCGCTGTATGGGGAGTTGCTGGCGACTCTCCGCGGGGAAAATGGAGGATTGGTGGAGTTGACCTGCGAGAATCAGGAAGATAAACAGGTGGCTTTTTTGGGTGCTGATGTATTGGCTGTGCAGTTGGTAGGCAAGGGCGGGGCAACGTCCTCTGGACGCCGTCCCCCCGGCTTTTTGGCAGCGGAATTGGGAGATGACGATAAGTAGGGATGGCGAAGGCGAAAGTTAGGAACGTTTGGCGGGTTAGGGGCTGTCATCAATTGAATCCCTAAGTCAAAAGCCGTAAGGGTTTCAGCCCCTAGCCCTGTTTGTTTTTAAAGGGCGTATACTCCCCACTGCATAAGGCTTCTGGAGATTAATTGATGACACGCCCTAATCAGTAAGGCACCCTTTAAGGGGCAATCATAATCCCAGTATTTTTAACTTTCGCTATCCCCTTTAAGTCGACTAATCGCCCCGTGAAACCCAAGCACCACCAAAATATTCGATAACGTCAAAAAACTTTCGGCGCTGCCATGGAGCCAATCCACATTGGATAAGCTTTTGCCATAATGCATTTCCGCGTAGAGCCCCGCCGGGATAGATACCGCCACAAATACCAGCAACACATAGAATCCAGTTAGGGCTAGTTTTGGGGCTTGTCCCGATTTGGTCAGAAACCAAAGGAAACCCAGATAGGGAAACAGGGACGCCGCAAATAATGTGTTTACATCAAGAAATTGGCCGAGAATGTCGCCAAAAGTTTCGCCCATGGATTCGCCCCAAAATCAGCTTTCTAAATTGAACGCCGCCTTTAGCTTAGCGAGTCATTGCCCCCCCAGTCCTGGTCTAGGGGGACACGGTGGGGTGCGATCGCTAGCCCTGTCCCCGGATCAACAATGGCTCGCTAGCGGTGGCGATGACGGGCGGGTGGCAATTCATTCCACAGAAAAATTACAGGAACGGGTAACGGCTGAAGCCACTCCTCAGCTCATGCCCGCTTTCAAAGTGGGCTCCGATTGGGTGCGGGCGATCGCCGTGGCTCCGTCGGGACAGTGGTGGGTATGCGGCAGCAATGACGGGTCTCTGCGAGTATTTTGGTGGAAGGATAACGGCTGGAAGCCCTGCCAACTGGTGGCTCGCGCCCATGGATTTTGGGTAATGGCGGTGGTGATCACGCCCGATGGAAAAACGGTGATTAGCGCCGGGGCGGACAATCGCATCCAAGCCTGGCAAGTGGAGCACCACGAACTGGGCGTCACCCTAACCCCTACCTGGTCTGGGAATCGCCATCGTTTTTGGGTCAGCGGCTTAGCCCTAACCGCCGATGGCTCAACCGTTGCCAGTGTTGCCTATGACGGTCAACTGGTGCTGTGGGACATGGGGCGGGGGGAGGAAATTCGCCACTGGCAGGCCCACTCTTCCTACGGTTCCTGTGTGGCGATCGCCCCCGACGGCAAAACGGTGGCAACGGGGGGAGCAGACCGATTGATTTACCTGTGGGATCTTGAAACTGGACACTGTCGGGCAACCCTCTCGGGCAATGGCGGCAATGTATTTGGGCTGGAATTTCATCCCGATGGAC
>CALCTI010000332.1 GCA_937894105.1 uncultured cyanobacterium | reverse complement strand
TAGCCCAGCAGCTAGAAGCGACCTACACCCATGCCCAGTAGCGCCTCCGATAGTGCCCTTAATCCCCCCCAGCCCGACGAATTTTGGCAAGGGGTTAAAGAATTTAACACCGGTGAATTTTACGCTTGCCACGATACTTTAGAAGCCCTGTGGATTGAGGCTATGGAACCGGACAAGACTTTTTATCACGGCATTTTGCAAATTGCGGTGGGCATTTATCACCTGAGCAATTTGAACTGGAACGGTGCGGCAATCCTAATGGGAGAGGGGCTTTACCGCTTACGGAATTATGAAAGCGACTATGGCGGCATTGATATTGATCAGCTGCTAGAAGACAGTACGGCCCTATTGCGAGGGGTGCAGGTGGTGGGACAGGAAAATATTAAAGACCTGGCGATCGCCCTAGATTTAGTACCCGCAGAAGGGGGCGATCGATCCTTGCCAGAGGACTGTAAAAACCTGGCGCTGCCCAACATCGTTGTTTTGTAAGCAGAGATTGCTTCACGAGAACCATGACAAAAAACGAACCCGGTAGTGCTGCGACGTAATGGGTCAGAGTGCCACGGCTGACGGGACGAAAGACTTCTGCTAAGCTCGGCCATTCCTTTTTGTTCGTGCAGCGATCGCCCTGCAAATAATCCGCGAATTTCCGTTCCAAATAGCTGAGCCCTATCGGCTTTGCCAACCCTATGCGAACGATTACGATCAGGACAATGTCTCGGCTCAAGGCGATGATGTCCTTGAACGCTATCCTCTATAACTTGACAGTAGGATGCGTGCCAACGCACCGCAAGAGATTCGATTTCTAATTCGGTGCTTTATCGCGCACCTTACGCAGAGATGGGTTTCATCGCCACACAAGCGAGTTTCATATTAGAAATAGTTGGACGTCTTAACTCTCTTGGAAAATTTCATTTAAAGCTTCTTCTAAAGACGGTTTCATCACAATTTGATTTTCGTGAACTACTATCACTCGCGCTAAGGTAGGGAGCCCCTGTTCAACCGCTTCTAAATAAACAGGCTCCACATAAAGTAGGGTTTCTCCCAGTGGAATTACCAATAAATTCCCTTGAATAGCCCGGGAGCCTTCTCGGTTCCACAGGGAGATTTGTTCAGAAATATCCGGCTCTTGGTTGATTCGCGCTTCCACCTGTTCCACACCAAAAATTTGCTCGTCCTTGGGAAATTGATATAGCAGCAGCTTGCCGTAATTATCACCGTCGGAGCGGGCGGCGAGCCAAGCCACCAGGTTATTACGGCTAACGGGGCTGAAGGGTAGAAGTTGGATAAATTCGGCGGTGGGGCTGTCGGACAGGCGCAAAATGGCAAAGTAGGGATCCACGGGCTGGCTTTCTTTGTCGTACACCTCTGACGGTACTTCCCAAACATCCTCCCGGTTGTAAAACACCTGGGGGTTGTCGATATGGTAGGTGAGGAGACGTTCTGACTGGATGCTGAGTAGGTCATTGCCGTAGCGCAAGTGGCGGCGTAGGGCATCGGGAATGGCGTTGAGGGGGTGGAAAAGGATGGGGAGCAGTCGCTGCCAGGTTTGGATGATGGGGTCGGTGGGGTCGGCCACATAAAAACGGACGGTGCCGTCGTAGGCGTCGATAATGACTTTGATCGTGTTGCGAATGTAGTTGAGTCCTTGGGCATTGGGCTCGGAGTAGGGATAGCGATCGCTAACGGTGTAAGCGTCGATAATCCAAAACAGGTGGTTAGAGTCACCGGTGGCGCGGTTCACATAGTTCGGCGCATCTCCCACGTTCACCACCACGCCGTAGGGATCGCTGTCGTAGCGCAGGAAAGGGGCGATCGCCCGTACCCGCTGACGAATTTGGCGATGGATCAGCATTTTGGTGTCAGTAGTAAGATTCCGGGCGAACAGCATCTGCCAGTCGCGCAGGGTCCAGGCAAACACTAGCCGCCGCCAGGGGTTGCTAAGGCGAACGCCCCCTTTGCCGTCGTAGTGGTTATAGGCGTTGGTGTCGCCACTGGGGTAGTCAAACTCGTCCACATTGGAGGGAGCCATCACGTAGGTGCTGGCCAGCTCACCGTAGTAAATGCGCGGGCGATCGATGGGAATGGTTTGGCGAATTTCTGGCGGGTCCACCGTTAAGGCTCCGTTTTCCAACGTATTGGCGCTGGAGCTAATGTCTTTAACAAAATATTTGGGCAGCCCGCTGGGATCCACCGCGTTGACGGGGCTAAGGGTAAAGCCGTAGCCGTGGGTATAGGCAAGGTGGCGGTTAACCCAGGTTTGGGCCTGGCTGGGCACGGAGTCCGGGTCGATTTCCCGCATGGAGAGGATCACCTGCTGGAGGGAGGTGCTAAGGTCAGCCGCTACGTTGGATTCGATGGGCTCGGTGAGCTCGGCGGATTCGGTGGACTCAGTGGATCTGGTGGACTCGGCGGGGAGCAAATAGCGATCCACATCGCCGCTGGCAAAGCGATAGTAAGGGCGAATTTGTTGCAGTTGTCGGTTAGTGGCTAGCAGGGGGCGCGTGTCCCACAGGCGGATATTGTCGATGGTGGCAGCGTTGTCCTCGAGCAGGCGGGTGTCAGCGATCGCCGTTTCCCCAAAATTCCGCACTGGAAACGGGCGCACGTCAATATCCTTGAGCCCAAATCCCTGGCGTGTGTAGGCAATATTGCGAGCAATAAATGATCGCTCCCGTTCAATTTCGTTGGGCTTGACCACAATGGCGTTCACCACCTGGGGCAGAACCAAACCGATGATGGCGGAAAAGGTAATAAAAAAGCCAATGCCCAGCAATATGGTTTTCATGGGCAAGCGGCGATCGCTCACCACAGATGTGGGTCGAGGGGAATCATCCACCAAGCGTCGCTTGGACCGGGGCATTTGGGTAATCAGTACTGACAGGCGCTGTCCGGTAATGCCGTAGCCCAGCAGCCCAAGGGCAAAGACCGCCGCCAGAACTCCTAAGGATGCATTGATGGGAAACTGCACCCAAATATCCGTAAAGCTGGCGCCGTAGGTAACCCCCCGTGGGGAATACACCAGCTCCAAACAGCTTAGGAATAGACTGCCGGCGATCGCCATAAACAACCAGCCCAACAGCCGACAACCGTGGCGCTGCTGAATGATCGTCATCCCCGGAAAGCGCCCCTGTTCTAAGGTACGCGCGCCCAGCAAATACATCAAAATCACCGACAGCAGCGCCAGCCCCACAACCCCAATTAGCCAAAAATCCAACAGGTCCAATAGGGGCAGCGAAAAAATATAAGTGCCAATATCCAACTCAAACAGAGGATCCACCTGGTCAAAATTGCCGCCAAAGGCTGCCAAAAGCCACACCTGCCACTGGCGTCCTAAAATCCAGGCAAAGCTGAGAGACTGTACCAGCGCCAGCAGGATTAATGCGCCCATCGGTCGCACCATTAGCCCAGCGCCCCCGGCGAGCGCCCCCACCAACCACCACTGCCAGTGACTGCTGCCTACTATCTGCCCGAGACG
>CALCTI010000331.1 GCA_937894105.1 uncultured cyanobacterium | reverse complement strand
CATCGCTTATTTAAGGCTAAGAATTGATCGCTTTTCTTAATTCCGATTAAGTCTACTGAAGTCGCGTTAATCAGCGCAGAGGTTTGCTATTCCATGATGTCTCCCGAGCCCGATTTTCCCCAGAAGGTGTTGTCGTTTTCCTACCGCTCCTGGACGCTGGAAATTATCCAGGGACAGATGGAGGATCAGACGATTTTTTCCGTGTGGGCTAGCCACAGTCTAGGCAGTGCGATCGCCGTACCCCGGGCAACAAGCCGAGAGCAGGCTATTCGTTGGGGGAAGCGTTACGTGGACAAGCGCCTTAACCCTGGAGGACCGCAATATCAGTTTTAGACTTTTTAACCGACGCTCAACGGCAATCAGGCGGTGCTGAATGGCGGTATGTTTTCGTGAAATCCCGAACGAGACTGCACGGTTTCCACCCATCAGCTCATCCTCAAGCAAATTCCAGAATCCTTATGCAGTGGGAAATACACGCCCTTTTAAATCAACAATATTAGGGACTGAAATTCTCGCAATTATTGAGCTTGAGATTTAATTGATGACAGCTCCTAATGACTAAAAAGTGTATTTGGGAGAAAAAATTTAGCGCAAAAGTTGCTGAATACGAGACTGATTCGATAAGACCGATTAGCATAGATTTACTCAGCACAGGGTTTGCGCTCGCTGCATGGGCGTTAACCAAACATTTAAAAAATGATGTGACGATGTTGGGCAATTTTTAAAACTCTCTCAGGGAACCGATCCATGACCTGGTTGGCACGGATATTTGGCTGGTTACTAAGTTTGGCGTTGGGCTGGGCGATCGCCGGTATTTTGCTGCTCAGTGGCGCGACAATTATGGCGCGATATATTGTGGCGCAAATTGCAACCCTGCCAGAAAAGCCCAATTATGCAAACGAAGATTTAGCTCCTGATACGGCGATCGCCCAAGTGCTGCCCGACTCTCGCACCTTGCCCGTACGCAGTGCTCCCCAGCCCAACTCGTCACCAGCCCCTCAAAACCAAGCGCCCCAAAACCAAGCGCCCCAGAACCAAACCCCATTAACCCAGCCCACAGCTCAGCTAGCCTCTGCTACCACGTCTGCGCCCCAACCGGTATTGCCTGAAGGAGCCTACCAAGCGCGGGTGACCTATCCTCGCGGACTGGTGGTGCGCTCTGCTCCCAGCCGACGGGGTGATCGCGTCACAGGGATTTATAAACAGCAAACGGTGGTTATTTTAGGCGACAGCGAAGACGGGCAATGGCAGCGGGTGCGGTTGGCAACGGGGCAGGAAGGCTGGGTTATTGGCGGCTACACCGTGCCCCTGGATGATGCCATTGATGGAACGGCGATCGCTCGCTAAGATTCCTGATCTTACTAGGGGCTGTCATCAATTGAATCCCTAAGTCAAGAGCCGTAAGGGGCTCAGCCCCTAGCCTTGTTTGTTCTTAAAGGGCACGTACTCCTCACTGCATAAGGCTTCTGGAGACTAATTGATGACACGCCCTAGCTCCTTATAAATGCTTCCGGCTAACTTTTAGCCAAAATTTTGAGCCTTCCTATTCGCTAGGCTCTCGATTATTGACTGTTTCGCGTCAACTTAAAGCTATTTCTAAGCTATCTATTCAAATTATCTAAATGGGCGATACTGGATTTGAACCAGTGACCTCTTCCGTGTGAAGGAA
>CALCTI010000330.1 GCA_937894105.1 uncultured cyanobacterium | reverse complement strand
AATGGTAATGATGCAACGTAATGTAGGCTGAGCCTTAATTTACAGAAGATTCAAGCTTTTCGAAATTGAGTGACCATCCATTGCATCACTGCCGAATACGAAGATGATTACGATTACAAAGCCCAGCGGCAGGTATGACAGGAATTTCTATTGATGTACCAGTCGATTCACCAGTTTCAGTGGCGATCGCCCTAGGGGGCAACCTCAACAACCCTGCCGAAACCTTCAACAATGCCCTAACCCGCCTGAACGACCACCCAAAAATAACTGTCGCCGCGCGATCGCCTTGGTATTCCAGCCCACCCATGGGACCGCCTCAGCCGGACTATCTCAATGGTTGCGCTTTGCTGGAAACTTCCCTTTCTCCTAATGAGTTATTGCAGGTGTTGCTGGAGACGGAAACGGGGTTGGGACGAGTGCGGGAGGTGCATTGGGGACCGCGTACTTTGGATTTGGATTTGTTGTTGTATGGCGATCGCCTCATTGAATCCGACCATTTGACCGTGCCCCATCCGGGGTTGGGCGATCGCGCCTTTGTATTGCAGCCCCTCACCGATATTGCGCCGGACTGGGTGGATCCGCGATCGCACAAAACCATCCAACAGCTGCTGCAAACGGTAGACTGTTCGCAAATTCAACTCGCCGTCAACCAAAATCCCCCAACGCCATGACCCTGGGCCAAGAGCAAGCCGAAGTATTGCAACAACGCCTGACCTATCACGGTCGCAAGTTTAGTTACGAAGTGCAAAAATTGCGGTTGCCAAACGGAGCCGAAGGGGAATGGTCCTGTGTACGCCATCCAGGCGGGGCGCTGGCAGTGCCCGTCACCAACGACGGCAAGCTGGTGCTGGTAAAACAATTTCGATTTGCCGTGGCGGGGCGGCTGCTAGAATTTCCGGCGGGTACCGTGGAGGTGGGCGAAGATCCGGCGGATACCATTAAGCGAGAAATTGAAGAGGAAACGGGCTACCGCAGCGACACCTGGCGGCATCTGGGGGATTTTCCATTGGCACCGGGCTATTCGGACGAGTTTATCTATGCATTTTTGGCCACCAACCTGGAAAAGCTGGAAACGCCGCCAGCCCAGGATGAGGACGAAGATATTGAAGTGGTGTTGATGACCCCCGCCGAGTTTGAAGCCGCCGTGCGTGCCGGGGAGGCGATCGACGCCAAAACCATCGCCAGCTATGTGCTAGCCCAACCCTTTTTACCGCTAGGATAGGGCTGACTGCTCCCTGGAATAACTCAGAATCGTTTACCGGCAAACGTTCTAATAAAATAGGGAACGTTTGGAGATGCCCGCGTTATCCCCTAGGTTTTGTCGCTTAATTTTTGTCGCTTAGTTTTAGTTGCCCGGAAGCCGCTTTTATGAACTCCCCAGTATTGTCCCAAGCTCTGCCCCGATCCCTTCGTGGAATCGCCCGTCCCCTGTCCGTTTTGGGAGCGATCGCCCTATCCCTCCCCACCAGCCTGGGAACCGCTGTGCCAGCCCGCGCCGATACCATTATCGGCATCCCCCACGACGTGCGCCGCTGTGTGCAACGGCTAGATAACTACCCGGACCTGGACCCGACACTTATCGCCGACACCTGCGCCTATTCCTGGGATGCCAACGCCGTATCCCGCTGTGTACAAACCATCGAGCGCCACACCAATATCCGCGCCATCCGCGCCATCGACGCCTGCCGCAAAACCCGCCGCCCCAAAGGAGTCTCCCGCTGCGTCCGCCAAATTGCCCGCGTGGACGGCAACACCCCCGCCATCACCGATGCCAGCCTAGGCTACTGCCACCGCAGCCTATTGCCCCAGCGCTTCGCCGACTGCACCACCGCCTTGGTCAACCAGCTCAGCATCAACCCCACCGAAGCGATGGACACTTGCATTGACGGCAGCGATCGCCCCCGCGATCTCTACCCCGGCTACCCCCAAGTATTTTAAGCACAGTTCTTAAACAAAGCCTACGAGCAAAATCTACCCGGCACCGTACTGTCAACCAACGGTGCCCTCCCTTCTAACTCCCACTTCAAAGAGTTCCCTCTAACGCCATGGATAATCAAAACTGGTTACAGCAACTTCTGACCATCGGCGTTGGCACCACAGCCGTCGTTGCAGAAAAGCTCAAAGAAGTGAGTGACGAGTGGGTCAGGACGGGCAAGCTGGACCCGGAGCAGGCACGGCAACTGGTGGACGAAATTATGCAAAGCGTCCAGAGTAGCCGCAATGGGGGGCGATCGCCCGCCGAAACGATGGAAGAAATGATTCGAAAACAAGTACGGCAAATTTTGGCCGACTTTGGCGTACCGGAACAAAAGGAGCTAGACGAGCTAAGAGGGCGACTAGATCGCTTAGAACGTCAAGTGCGCGACCTGGAAAACCGGCTTTGGCGTTAGGCATCTCTATGCCCCGCCTTATACAAAATCAACTTTAACTCCCCCAAATCCTCAGTTCTGGCGAAGCCAATAGGCGGATCTAGCCTTAGCTAATGCCTAGGGTCTTAACGCTTTAGGGTCTCGATTTTCATTGAACTGATGACTATAGTGTGATTTGGGGGCAGCCATGCCGGATTTGGCCTCATCTCCTTGCCAACAAACCCAGTCCAATCCCACACAACGGCAATAAAAAAGCCCCGCAGAGAAAAACTGGGGGCTCAATCGTCAGGGTGCATCTACCAATACAGTCTTCTCAGCAGAAGCTACCCGTCCGGATAATTTTAAAATTGGTCAAAAAACCAACAATCTTGCGACAAGAAAGCGTCTTAGAAAAGTCCGAAAGTCAAAGACTTATCAATGGGCAGAACTGCCCCAATACCTAGGTAAATTGCAAAGACAGTACCAAAAAGGAACACAGCCATTGCCACAGGGCGACGGAAAGGATTTTGGAACTTGTTGACGTTCTCCAGGAACGGCACTGCGATTAGCCCCAAGGGCACCGCACCCATACAAGCAATTCCCAGCAACTTATTGGGCAAGACCCGCAAAAGCTGGAACACGGGATATAAATACCACTCGGGCAAAATCTCCAACGGAGTCGCGAAGGGGTTCGCCGGTTCGCCAACCACCGCCGGGTCTAGAACCGCCAAGCCCACGCAAAGGGCGATCGTTCCCAAAATTGCAATGGGGAACGTATAGAGCAGATCATTAGGCCACGCTGGCTCACCGTAATAATTATGCCCCATTCCCTTTGCTAGCTTTAATCGCAAATTGGGATCGCTTAAGTCTGGCTTTTTAAGTACAGACATATTTCAAATATTCTCCTTAAAAACTAGTTCCGGGCGCTGAAGTACTGGGGAAGTATAACGACACCAATCCACTAAATATCGATATTCGACATCAATGGCACATGCAAATCATAAATTAGCGATTCTGATTAGACATCTATTCTCGCAGTGAAGAATAGCAAGCATCGAGATACTTAACACCTCTTTACCGTTTTATACGGCAGCTTCTCAAATTCGCAAAAAATCTGCCGATCAGCGTTTTTCGCAGCAGTCCCTTCTGCTATTGAAAATCATTGCTTTTGGCGATCGCAATGGGACCATCAATGACGCTCAGAAAAGCTCGTCGAAATATCCCAAAGGCAACCTAAGAGCCTTTTCTCAACTGAGTCCTTAGAGGGGCCCCGAAATGCCTTGCTTCCGAATGATTAGGAAGTGAGCCAGCATAAACACCGCAATCAGCCAGGGCAAGACAAAAGTATGAAGGCTGTAGTAGCGCGTCAAGGTACCTTGACCCACGCTTTCGCCACCACGCAATAGCTCAACGATAATAGAGCCCACTACGGGAATTGCCTCAGGAACACCAGATACAATTTTCACTGCCCAGTAACCCACCTGATCCCAGGGAAGGGAATAGCCAGTCACACCGAAGGACACGGTAATGACTGCAAGGATTACGCCGGTAACCCAGGTAAGCTCACGAGGTCTCTTGAATCCGCCCGTCAAGTAAACTCGGAAAACGTGCAGGATCATCATCAATACCATCATGCTGGCTGACCAGCGATGGACTGAGCGAATCAACCAACCAAAGTTCACCTCAGTCATCAAGTACTGCACCGAAGTAAAAGCTTCGGTAACCGTAGGCTTGTAATAAAAGGTCATTGCAAACCCAGTGGCAAACTGGATCAGAAAGCAGGTTAGAGTGATGCCCCCTAAGCAATAAAAAATATTGACATGGGGAGGAACGTATTTTGACGTAACGTCATCGGCAAGGGCTTGAATCTCTAAACGTTCGTCAAACCATTCATAAACTTTAGACATATGCTAAACAATCTCTAGACTTCGGGATTTTTGCGGGCTTTCTAGATAGTTTTGGGTCAGTCTTATTTCACCCTATCTGCACAGACTTTAACACGGGCATCAGCGTCCAAAGTTCAGACGTAAATACTTTTTACACAATTAGTATTTATGTAAACCTGCGAGTAAAAAGGCTGGCCATAGCGGGGCTGACTGCCCCTAAGGATACAAATTTCTGTTACTTGGTTGCTTGAAGCGCCGTCGATGGTTGCTTGTTTTAGGGGCTGGCAAGGAAGCGGACCAGGGTGGGCGTATCCAGAGAGGGCAGAAAAAATGGTGGGCAGCCCTGCGGAAGTAGCGGTTTTAATAAAGTGCATTTTTAGGGGAGGGGGAGAAAAGGCGGTAGGCAACCCTAGCTCAGACCTCCAAACCCTTTTAGAATAAGGAGTCTTAAAAATTCAAGGTGGCGCGTCCCTTTTGTCACTGAATGGGGCTGCTTCCATTGATTACCCGAAACTTATTACCCGAAGTTCCTATGTTGCGATCGCTCCACCCCACCCTTAGCAGGCTGCAAAAACGGTTTTTGCCATGGGCATCAAAAAGATTGATCGCGGGTCAGGAGAGTTGGCGGCGGGTTGGGGGGCAGTGCGCGGCGGCGGTTTTGGTACTGATTTTAAGCTGGGTGGGGTTGGGCGCGTCACCGGCTCAGGCATTGACGGAAGATCAAAAAATATTTAACGAAGCGTGGCGGGCCGTCAGCCGGGCTTATTTAGACGAATCCTTTAACGGGCAAAACTGGTGGAAACTGCGGGAACAGGCACTGAAAAAGCCCTTCCGCGATCGCGCAGCCACCCACGATGCCATTCGCGAAATGCTAGGCACATTGGACGATCCATTTACGCGGTTCCTCAGCCCGGAGCAGTATCGGAGCCTGCGCACTAATACGGCGGGGGAGCTGACGGGGGTGGGGTTGCAAATTGGGTTAGATGGCGAGTCGGGGCAGTTGGTGGTGGTGACGCCGCTGTCGGGATCGCCGGCGGAGGATGCTGGCTTTGTGCCCCAGGATGTGATCGAGGCGATCGACGGTATTCCCACGGAAAAGTTGACCTTGGATGAGGCGGCGGAGAAAATGCGGGGGCCAGTGGGCAGCCCGGTACTGTTGTCGGTGCGCCACGTGGATGGGGATCACGAGGACGTGACCCTTGAGCGGGCACGGGTGGAAATTAACCCGGTGAATTTTAAGCTGCGACAGACGGACTCGGGGTTTAAGGCGGGCTATATTCGCCTCAGCCAGTTCAATAGCAATGCGGCGGAGGATGTGGCGATCGCCGTCAGAGATCTAGAAGAACAAGGAGCCCAAGGGTATGTGCTGGATCTTCGCAATAATCCTGGTGGCTTGCTTCAGGCGGGTATTGAAATTGCTCGCCAGTGGATTGATAGCGGGGCGATCGTTTATACGGTGAATCGCCAAGGCGTGCTTGACGGTTTTGATGCAACGGGGCGTACGTTGACCGATGCGCCCCTGGTGGTTTTGGTGAATCGCGGCACCGCTAGCGCCAGCGAAATCCTCGCTGGGGCCCTTCAGGATAATGGTCGGGCCCTGTTGGTGGGCGATCGCACCTTTGGGAAAGGGTTAATTCAGTCCCTGTTTGATTTATCAGATGGTTCTGGGGTGGCGGTAACCGTGGCGAAATACGAAACACCGAACCATCACGATATCAATAAGTTGGGTATTGAGCCGGACAAGCTGGTGGAGGCGATCGCCCTGGTCAAAAAACCTAAGCTTCTAAAGAAAGCCCAAAAGCTAAGCCGAGCGGCCGTTAAAACCATTGAAGGCGATCCTGTTTATGAGGCAGCAGTTGAGCTTCTAGAGCAACAAGCTTAGGGCGTATTACTAGGGGCTGTCATCAATTGAATCCCTAAGTCAAAAGCTGTAAGGGTTTCAGCCCTCGCGGTTTTTTTATTAGTTTTTTTATTTAAAAGAGCGCGTACTTTCCATTGGTTCAGGCTTCGGGCGTTTAATTGATGACATGCCCTCATGAAACTCCGGACGCCCTACACAATCAGGATAAAAAAATCAGCGTAACGGGTGGATATTAATCTAAAAAATGATCCCACTCGTTCCTGATAACGCACTCTCGAAATTCATCGTAATTAATAATCAAATCTTCCATAGACTGCCGGTTAACCTTTTTATACTTCGCTTTAGCTTTTCTCGATGCCAAGCCCAGATGCTCTAAGACGGTATCAACGGTTTTTTGTTGAACCTCTGACTGTTCTAAATCGTCTTCGTAAACCAGCTCCATATAGCTGACATCGCTGAGGGCTTCCCATTCA
>CALCTI010000329.1 GCA_937894105.1 uncultured cyanobacterium | reverse complement strand
TTGATGATACGCAGATTAGCGGCTTAAGATTTACTTTATAAATTAGCTCTAAATCAGACAGCTTTAAATCAAATAGTTTTAAACAAACAGTTTCAAAGAGAAATCTTCGAAGAAAAACAATGGCAGATTTGAGTGACTGGGCAGCGGCTTTACCCGCCTTTGTGGTGACCCTGCGCGAGGGATTTGAAGCCACATTAGTGGTGGGAATTGTCCTGGCTAGTTTGGCAAAAGCATCGCGCTCAAATTTAAATCGCTGGGTGTGGTTCGGCATCGTGGGGGGAATCGTTGTCAGCATCGCCATCGGGACATTTTTGGTTCAGGGCATTCAGGCGCTGGATCAGTCTCAACAACTCTATGCGCCCCTTTTTAAAGAGCTTTTGGAAATGGGTTTAGGTATTACGGCGATCGCCCTGTTGGGATGGATGTTGATATGGATGACCCGCCAGTCCCAATCCTTAAGCGGAGAGGTGAAGTCGGCGGTCAATGCTGCTTTAAATTCTGATGCGGCGGGCTGGGGCGTTTTTGCCATTGTAGCGATCGCAGTGGTGCGAGAAGGGTTTGAAACGGCGGTATTTATAGCGGCCCAATTTCAAGAGGGACCGGTGGCTTTGGTGGGGGCGATCGCCGGTTTATTGGGCGCGGCAATGTTGGGAATTTTGCTCTTCCGCTGGAGCGTTCGTATCAACATTGCCAGCTTTTTTAAAGTGATGGGAGTGGTTTTAATTGTACTTATTGGAGCCTTAACCATCGGCGCTTTAAAACACGGCAACAGTGCGGCATTAGTCGCCAATAATTTGGGGCTACGTGCCTGTTGGTTTCTACCCGATTCGTGTATTTTGGGGCCGCAGCTTTGGGATTTTTCAACGATGTTAAGCGATCGCCAATTTCCCGGTTTAGTGTTTAAAGCCCTCCTGGGCTATCGCGATCATTTGTATGTGGTCCAGGCGATCGCCTACGTTTCAACGGTCACCATTATTTCTACGCTTTACCTACGTAATTTCTCTATCAAGCCGACACAAGAAAACGATAATCCCCCTAACTCTCAATCAAATAACTCTCAATCAAAACAAACGGAACAAAAAGTGTAAGAAAAAACGAATTCAAGGCACATCGTCCATGACTTTCAAATCGCTTAAAAACAAATGGCTTAAAAAGTTTTATGCGTGAAAGAATTTGAGATTAAGGAGTGGGCGATCCCATTCAGATCTTTATCTTGATCCCCTCATAAATATTGAACTAACCTCACCCCTGTCTTGTCATCGATCCCCAACGTTTTTTTGAGAGATCGTTTTTTTGATGAATAATTCAACGGTCGTGCCATCAGGGCTTATTCTATTTCTGTCTTGGGTTGGTTTTTCTGAATCGGAGTAACAGGATGGAAATGCTCGAAACCGAAATTATTGATATTAAGGCGCGTGAGATTCTAGATTCACGGGGACGACCCACGGTGGAAGCGGAAGTGGAACTTGCCTGTGGAGCCAAAGCCCTCGCCCAAGTGCCCAGCGGCGCGTCGACGGGAACCTTTGAAGCCCACGAGCTGCGCGACGATGACCCTACCCGCTACGGCGGCAAAGGGGTGCAAAAAGCCGTCGAAAATGTAAACGAAATTTTAACGTCAGAGCTTTATGGCTACGACGCGCTGCAACAGGCGGAAGTGGATGCCGCCATGATTGCTAAGGACGGTTCCGGCAACAAATCCAACCTGGGAGCCAATGCGATTTTGGCGGTGTCTTTGGCAAATGCTAAAGCGGCGGCGGTGGCCACTGGCTTACCCCTGTATCGCTATTTGGGGGGTCCCATCGCCAGCGTCCTTCCGGTGCCGATGATGAACGTGATCAACGGCGGTGCCCATGCGGATAACAATGTGGATATTCAAGAATTTATGATTGTGCCGGTGGGAGCGGACTCCTTTAAGGAGGCCTTGCGCTGGGGCGCTGAAGTATTTTCGTCCTTGAGTAAGGTGCTGAAGGAAAAAAATTTGCTGACGGGGGTTGGCGATGAGGGGGGCTTTGCGCCGAACCTGGGCTCCAACCAAGAGGCGTTAGATTTGTTGATTGCGGCGATCGAGATGGCGGGATATAAGCCCGGTGAACAGGTGGCGTTGGCGTTGGATGTGGCGTCTACCGAATTTTTTAAGGACGGTCAATATACGTTTGATGGCTCTGCCCATTCCGTTGAGGAGACCATCGCTTATTTAGATAAGCTCACCGGCGCTTATCCTATTGTGTCCATTGAAGACGGCTTGGCTGAGGATGATTGGGACGGTTGGAAACAGCTAACAGAATCGATGGGTTCCAGCACCCAGCTAGTGGGTGATGATCTATTTGTGACCAATCCCGAACGGCTGCAAAAGGGTATTGGCATGGGGGCAGCGAATTCGATTTTGATTAAGCTGAACCAAATTGGCACCTTGACGGAAACGTTGACGGCGATCGATGTGGCCACCCGCGCTGGTTACCGGTCTGTGATTAGTCACCGCTCTGGAGAAACTGCCGACACCACGATCGCAGACCTTGCCGTAGCGACCCGCGCCGGTCAAATCAAAACCGGTTCCCTCTGTCGTAGCGAGCGCGTTGCCAAATACAACCAGCTTCTGCGCATTGAAGACGAGCTAGGCGATCAGGCCGTGTATGCGGGAAAAATTGGTCTCGGTCCTACCGCTTAGAGGCTATTATCAGCGCAAGACTTCAATCCAATTGCGCACACCCCCTGGTGGCACTATTAGCCTAAAAGGGTGATTGACAAAGGTAACCATAAAGTAGGGTGCACCATAACGCATCGCGAGCAGCTTAGAGGATGTCTGAAAAGTCTCAAGCACGACCCATCTTGTCGTAGGCTGCAACGAA
>CALCTI010000328.1 GCA_937894105.1 uncultured cyanobacterium | reverse complement strand
CGACGCGTGCGAGTTTAACTATGCGGTGTCGTTCCAAGATCGTATTCGCATTCCCCAGGACAAGATGGACTACTACGAAGACCTGGCGGAAATGTACGTGGGTGACGATGTGTCCCCCGACTTTTACGCTTGGGTTTTTCCTAAGTACGACCACGTGGCAGTGGGAACCGGCACCATGCGCGGCAACCAAGCCAGCATTAAAAAGCTTCAGGCGGGTATTCGCAAGCGGGCGGCTAAGCGCTTAGAAGGCGGCGAGATTATTAAGGTGGAGGCTCATCCCATTCCTGAGCACCCCCGTCCTCGGCGAGTGGTCGGTCGGGTTGCCCTGGTGGGTGATGCGGCAGGTACCGTGACCAAGTCCTCCGGTGAAGGCATTTACTTTGCCGCCAAGTCTGGGCGTATGTGCGCTGAGACTATTGTGGAACTGTCTGAGCAAGGGGCAAAGGTGCCCACTGAGGCGGACCTTAAGAAGTACATCAAGCGCTGGGATCGGGAATACGGCTTGACCTATTTGGTCTTGGATGTGCTGCAACGGGTGTTCTATCGGTCTGACGCCACTCGGGAAGCCTTTGTGGAAATGTGCGGCGACATCGATGTGCAGAAGCTGACTTTTGAAAGCTATTTGTACAAGACGGTGGTTCCGGCGAATCCTTTGGTGCAGCTCAAGATTACGGCGAAAACTATCGGTAGCCTAATGCGTGGCTATGCCCTTGCGCCTAAGCAAATGGCAAACCGTTAAGCCAGCCAGACTCTTTAGAGTTCTTAATTCCCCTCTATTTTGCTAAGTGGCTCTTGGCGATCGCGAAATCCTAATTATCAGGGTTTCGCGTTTTTATTGACTATTTTTATTGACCGTTTCTGACTGCCTCTTTCTGCTGTATTCACTTTGTTGGCCAAATTCATTTCATGGACCAACGTGACCGTTTAATCAGTTCGCTAATTAACGAGACAGTTGGCGATCGCTAAGAACTTCAGCCAAGCTAAGCCACCCCTTTGTCGAAGCATCCTGTGTTGAGATAAAGCGGCGGCATTAAGTGCGCACCGCAATATCGTTCATAATGCGTTGTTCGTCTTCCACGCTAGCTTCTCCACCGCGCAGTTCACTGAAATGGAGTCGCCCTGCGTCAAGGGCAAGCTGCTTCAAAATACCGGCGTTAGGATGTTCTGCCAGGGCTGCCAGAACAACGTTGTAAGCTAGCCCCGTCCCACCAGGGTTGCCCTGTACCGCCATCGACTGCAACAACTCAGATTGGAGCTGAACGTTGAGGGGATCCTTCTGGAACTCGCCAAGGATGCCTTTTAAGGACTCTTTTTGAGCTTTGATTTTTGCTTGGAACGCTGCTGATTGGGCATCCTTCGAAAGGCGTTTTCTTCGTTCCCGCAGTAGGCCATCGACCCACTGGGCGAAGAAAATCAGAGCCAGCAGCAAAATGAGGATAACCTCGAACGACATAATGGGGCTTGCTCCGCTGTTTTAGAACTCGTTTTACGACTGGTGCGATCGCCATCTTTCGCCTATGACACATCATCAACCACTTCCAGAAGCCTTGCACACTGAGGGACTCACGGCATAAAGCTGGAAATTTAACTAATGACAGATCCTAGAAAGGGCATTCAGGGACACTTTAATAAACACTGTTAGCACTGTTATAAGCACTCAGTGGCGTGCCCGTAAAAATGTGCTGATAAATTGTGTTCAATTTGCCACATAGTTATTGAACTCAGCCCCAATCCAGGGATAATTCACAAATAAATAACAATCGGCAAACACAATTAGCAAACAATTGCTGGCAGGGTTAACCTTCAGGTGGTTGGCTGCCGAAAAAATCCATTCACGAGACTTAGACAAGTAATACCGTTTCCCCATTCCCCATGAACCCCGAGCAACTGCGGCATGATTTACGCCACCTGTGGCTGGCTTACTATCGCGACAATCGTCACTGGCTCTCCCGCATGGAAATTTGGATTACCTACAAAAACCAGCGTCGCCCATTATCGAGCTTTATTTTGGCAACGGTGTCGGTGTTGAATCCTCAGCTCACTAAGCTGTTGCCCCTTTTGGTGGATTTAAACCACGATCCGGACCAGATGATTGAAGCGCTGGGGCTGAATTTCAACCCTGACAAGGCGCTGGGATCTTTGCCTGCCGGGGCTGTACTACCGGCTCCGCCTCGCCATTTGCCCAGTGCGAAGTCGGTTCCAATGGACATGGGACAAGCGGTTCAAGAGGAAGCACCGATGGCTGAGGCAGCCAGCGGTCGGCAGGTGACGAATTACCAGGCAACCGAATCCCTAAAGCCGGTGCCGGGCGATCGCCCCAGCGCCCCCAGCCCCGACCAGGTGCTACAGCGTCCCTCGCGTCCAATTCCCCGTAGTGGCGGCAATCGGCCCACAACAGAGGTAACCCGCCGAGCCAATGCGCTAGATAGTGGCTGTGAAGGGCGCGATCGCCCCGGAACTTTCCCCCCTCGCCCTCGCCGAAAATTTACGGCGTAGCTACAATTGTGGAAGCTCGGTGAAAGCTGAGTGGCTCAGCTTCTTCAACGATTGACGTTAGTTTGCAAATACCGCCGAATCTATGATTACCTTTGAAACCTACCCCGGCATTTTTGTGTTCCAAATCGCCTTTACCTTGGTGTTCACCGGGATTATTCTGTGGCAAACCAAGGCATCCCTGGACACTATCGACCGAAGCAAATAAGGCACAGGCAAGTAAAGCCCAAGAATCAAAGCGCCGCCAAGTTATAGTCGCTTCAGCAAACTATTGTGAGGGGCGCGGTTATCTGTGGATAAAAATCGGGATGACAGGATTCGAACCTGCGACATCCTGCTCCCAAAGCAGGCGC
>CALCTI010000327.1 GCA_937894105.1 uncultured cyanobacterium | reverse complement strand
ATCAATTGAATCCCTAAGTCAAGATCCGTAAGGGTTTCAGCCCCTAGCCTTGTTTATTTTTAAAGGGCGCGTACTTCCCACTGCATAAGGCTTCTGGAGATTAATTGATGACACGCCCTAGTGTTGCTTGCCACAGTGTTGCATATCACATTGCCAGAGATGAAAGTCTTCACTTCAATCTCAGTATTTTTTCTTGATGGCATCACCGGATCAAGCTGGCGTATTAATTTTCCTGGTGTTGATCGTCGCGCGATCGCACCCGACTGATGGGCACACACAAAGGCGTTCCCACCACCGGATCGGGAATAATCCGACTCTTCAGCCCAAACACGTCCTGCACCAAATTTTCGGTCATCACCTCGGCGGGTTTACCTTGCCCATAAACGCTGCCCGATCGCAGGGCAATAATCTGATCCGCATATCGACAGGCTTGGTTTAAATCGTGAAGCACCATAACAATTGTTTTGCCCCGCTGAACGTTCAGCTCGTGCAATAGGTCTAGCACCTCGAGCTGGTGGGCAAGGTCAAGGTATGTGGTGGGCTCATCGAGTAACACTGTATCGGCGTCCTGGGCTAGGGCCATGGCAATCCAGGCCCGTTGTCGTTGCCCACCGGAAAGGGTATCAAGGGCACGATTGGCGAGGGCATGTAGGTCAGTGGTGGTGATCGCCCCTTCCACCTGTTGCTCATCCTCCCGCGTCCATTGCTGTTTCCAACTTTGTTGGGGATAACGCCCCTGGGCTACCAGCTCGCGTACCGTCAGTCCCTCCGGTGCCGATGGGCTTTGGGGCAAAATTCCCAGGCGCTTGGCCAATACTTTAGTGGGCAGGGTGGCGATCGCATCCCCCTCTAGATAAACGGTGCCGTTTTGCGGCTTCAGCAGTTTGGCCATCCCCCTCAGCAGCGTCGACTTACCGCATCCGTTCGGCCCTACCAGCGCGGTCATTTGACCTTTAGGAACAGCAAGATTGAGCCCCTGAATAATGGTGTTGCCATCGTAAGCGAGGGTGAGGCTTCGAGTTGTAAGGGCGATGGGGAGAGGGGTGTCAGAAATCATCGTTAGTGGGGGAGGGTTGCAAGCACAAGACGGGGCAATAGATAAGGCTGGAAGATGACGCCGGAGTTAGTCTCCATAGGCCATAGGAGCTTAGCGGTTGCGATACAGCAGCCAGAGAAAATAGGGTGCACCGATAATTGCGGTAATCACACCACAGGGGATTTCTATCGGCGCGAACAATAGTCGTCCTAATAGATCAGCTAGCTCAACAATACAAGCGCCAATCATCGCCGCAACGGGGATCAGCCCCACATGGGAAGGACCCACCAGCTGCCGTGCTAAGTGGGGAGCCATCAATCCCACAAAGCCAATGGTGCCCGCGGTCGCCACAGAAGACCCCGCAAGGGCTACGGTGCAAAATAATAGAACGCTGCGAGTTCGTTCCACTCGACTTCCCAATCCCTGGGCTAAATTTTCCCCCAGATTCAGGGCATCTAAATCCCGCGCTAGTAGCAGCGACAGGGGAATAAAAATTATCGGCCAAGGAACAAGGGGCCAGAAGTGTTGCCAACTGCGCCCGTAAACGCTGCCTGTTAGCCACACCAGCGCCTGGCTAACGTTATTGATGTTGCCAAAAGTGACGAGAATACTGGTGAGGGCTCCGGTCATCGCGGTTAGCCCGATGCCCACTAGGATGAGGCGAATCGGTGAACTGCTCCGGTGCCAAGCTAGAAAATAAAGGATGGTCGCCACCCCTAAAGCCCCCATAAATGTGGCTGCCGGTAACCAGGCGACGGAAGCGGAAGGGAACAGGATAATGAACACCACCGCCACGAAGCTTGCCCCGGAGTTAATTCCGATAATGGAAGGGGCTGCTAATGGGTTACGGGCGATCGCCTGGGAGATGGTCCCAGCCACCGCCAGCCCCATGCCCGCCAGCAGCGCGGTCAGGGCGCGAGGGAGTCGCAACGTGTTAATCACGAATTGATCGTCCGCACTCTCTGGGGCTCCAAGCACCGCCTTGATTGCTGCCAGGGGCGACACAGGATATTCACCCTGGCTCACGGAAAGAATCAATGACAGCAATGCAATGGCGACCAGAACGGTGAGCACTAGGGGCACACGCCGATCCAGCCGAAATGAAATGCGGGGTTGGCGAGGTCGGATTGAGAGCCAAGGTTTACTCGAAGACATGGGCAGGGATTGGGCTAAGGGCAGAATTGCCTGAAGTTTGGGAGAGTGTTGGGAGTGTCGTTGTTGAAATTACCGTTATTTGACCGTTATCGTTTAATGCGCGATCGCACCAAATAGATAAAAAATGGTCCGCCCAATATGGCAGTCATAATTCCCACTGGTAACTCCAAAGGTCTGACAACCATTCGGGCAGCCGTATCCGCAATTAATAAAAATCCGCCGCCGAGCACCATGGAATAGGGCAAAATCCACCGGTAGTGCCCCCCCACCCCAAAACGCCCCACGTGGGGAATTACCAAACCCCCAAC
>CALCTI010000326.1 GCA_937894105.1 uncultured cyanobacterium | reverse complement strand
ATCGAAGTGCACCCCCAAAACCCATAGGTAGGCAAAATATTCAGAGGTGTGACTTTGCAAAGTTTGCCAACAGGCAGCATTATGCCCCCAAAAGCGCTTGAAGGCGGACCAGCCGATGCTTCCAGGAAGCCAAATTGCTCCCTCTTGAAGCAGTGTGGGTTGGAGGCAGAATTTGTCTTTCCCAAAGCTAGATATTCCGCTGCCACTACGAAGCAGATTGCGGCAGAGGCGGAGGTGCCCATTGGGTCGCTATATCAGTTCTTTTCCGATAAGGCGGCGATTTTACAGGCTTTGGCTGAGTGTTATACGGACTTGTTTATCCAGCGGTTGCAGGTGCTTGAAAGGGCGGACGTACTGGCGCTGTCCCTGTCGGACTCCGTGAAGCGTTTGACGGAAGAGGTGGATTCTTTCTTTCGAGAGAATCCTGCCTATCGCGCGATTTTTGTTGAGATTACGATGACTATGCCAGAAATCGATGAGGCGATGGACGACAAGGTTATCCAAACCCTTGTGGGAATTTTGCTGAAGTTGAACGATGCTCTGAAACCGTCGGAATGCGAGGCGATCGCCTTTGTGGTGGTGAAAGCGATCGGGCATTTGCAGTGGATTTCGTCAGGACATGCTCCAGAATGTCGAGAACGATTGCTACCAGAAATTCAACGATTAACCTTCCACTATTTAGACAGTTATTTTCACAAAAAAAGCTTGTGAAAAAGTTGTGCTTATCATGACAAAATCGAGATTTTTATATATGAGTAATCCTTGAAAATTCTCATGTAATTTACCCTAAGGTCTCCAGTGATTGACATGTTCAGAAATCGATTCTTCTAAAGCTTGAGATTGTAATTAATATTCAGAAGCCACTCAAAACCATAAGATCATATGGCTAATTTATGTTTTCTCCGTTTGCCCTTAAGGTTCTGATCGACATGAAATTAATGATTTTTAATTGATTTTGCATTATTCTAAGAATTTTCTATTGGTGTTTTAAGGCTGGAGTCATTGACTGAATGTCGATTGACTGTCTTGGTTTTTTTAAAAAATATTTTAATTTCGATTTATTACCTTCAGTGTCGTTTTCTTCTGAATTAAGTTCTTCGTCTTTTTGCTGAGTTAGGATTGTCTAAAAATCAGTCAGTTACGCTTAAACGTCACTACTCAGCGTTACTTTCTTTCAGAGCTTTTTCCGCTATCATTTCAAATTCCTTCTTGCCATGTCTCCAGAGTCAGATCGGTCAGTGCTGCCGATGGATACCGATGATACTGCGCCCTTTCCTTCAGGGAGTAGCTACGGGGATGATGCCGGTTCACAGGGGGCAGAGGCGGCGATCGCGCAGACCTCTCAAGAACGAGAGCCCAATCCTGAGTTGAAGGAAACCCAGCCCCTCGAGCCGGATCAAGATCAAGCGACTGGAGAGGATTCGGCAGTGGCGGAGGCGTCTGCCGAAAGCCGACGAACCCTGGTAAATCCTCGTGGTAGTGGGTTGAAGTTTGGTCCTTTGATTGGGTTGGGGATGGTGGCGATCGCGGGGTTTGTGGGCTGGCGAGTTTATGAACGCCTCAATGGGACAGATGCGCAGCCCATCGCTGAAGAGGAAGCACCTCAACCGCAGACTCGACGGTTGGCAGTGCGAGTGGTGACTGCTGAGCGGGGGTTGGCGGAACAATGGCTATTTGATGAGGGGGTAGTGTGGCCGGTGAATCGGCGGGTGCTGAATTTCCAGGCGGACGGGGATATTACCTACGTGACCAAAATTAATGGGGTGTCGCTGCGGGAGGGCGATCGCGTTTCCCGAGGGCAGCTTCTCGCCACCATCGACAGTCGCCGTCAAGCCTCCCAGATTACAACGGCCAATGCGGACATTCAGGTGGCGGTCAACCAGCGTAAGCAGTCCCAGTCGAATCGCCTTAAAGCGCAAACGTCGATTACTAAAGCGGAATCGGATCTGGGGCTGGCTCGCTCTGAGTTGCGGCGAAATCAGGAGTTATTTGATCAAGGTGCCATCGCCGCCAGTGAAATTGACGTTAAGCGCAATCAGGTGGCCCAGGCGGAGGCGGCCTTAGCTAGCGCCAAGCAGGATTTGCGAACGGCATTGGAAGAAGTTAAGTCTGCGGATTCACAGGTGACGGCCTCGCGGGCGCGGCTAACCAAAGATGCGGTGGATTTTGAGGATACTCGCTTGGTGTCTCCGATTAACGGGGTGGTGGCGTATATCAATATTCGGCAGGGGGAATATTGGAGCACGCGGTATTTGGACACCAGCAGTCCCCAGCGAGTGACGGAAACGGCGCCGATCGTGCTGATGGATGCCAATTCCTTTGAAGCGGTGCTTGAGGTGCAGAGCATTGCGGCGGAGGCGATTCGACCGGGGCAGCGGGTTCATGTGGTATTGGAGGATGACGTCAGCACAGCGCAGGCGGCGGGGGTACAGGAAGCGGGGCTTTTGCGATTGGCGCAGCGGCGGGGTAGTGTTGGGCGGATTTTTTCTGTGAGTCCGTCCCAGTCGCCGGGCGATCGCGGCACTCGGGTTTCAATTCGGGGGTTTCAGCAGCCGGGACGATTAAAGGTGGGCGGTCGAGTTTACGCCTGGGTATCAACGGCTTCCAAGCCCGGGGCGGTGATGGTGCCATTGGGAGCGCTGCTTGTGCGAGACCAGAATCATTTTGCGTTTGTGTTGAATCCGGCGGACGGCACCGTTGAACGCCGCCAGGTGCAGCTGGGGATTGAAGGGTTATCGGGCGTTGAAATTTTGTCAGGGATTAGCCCTGGCGAGCAGGTGGTGATTGAAGGTCAAAATCGCCTAGTGGACGGCACTCCGGTGCAGGTCATTGATCGTACCGCCGGTAATCAGGGGGGACGATAATTTTGAATATTGGTGATCGGCAGGTGGGCGGCCAGGTTTTTGTTTGGCAACGGGCTATCGGGCAGCCGGCCTATGACCCGCAAATTAGTGACCCGCAAATTAGTGATCGGCGATCGCCCGCTCCCCCCTCTCACGACTCAACCCCATTAGATGCCAGTGGTCATGGCGCTGTAGGCTCTGAAGCCGCTGATCACAAGGCAATGGAGCCAGTTCCGGGCTGGATGACCTTCTTTTTTACACAGCAGATTTTTGCGATTCTGCTGTGCTTTTTGATGACCATGGGTGGAATTATGGGTTACTTCTCCATGGTGAAAGAGGGGGAGCCGGAGATTAATATTGCCCGCGCATCCATTTCCACCACCTGGGGGGGCACCGACGCGGAGACCATTGAAAATCAGGTGACCGACAAGCTGGAAGAGGAAATCAAAAGTCTGCAAGGGCTCGACGATTTCACCAGTGCCACTTTTAACTCGTTTTCCATCATCAGCGTTTCCTTCAAAGCAGAGGCTCCGGTGGCGGAGTCGATTCAACAGCTGCGTAGCAAGGTGGATAACGCCGACTCAGAAATGCCGCCCGAGTCTACGGGGCGAGAACAAACGGAATTTGAGCAGGTCTCCCAGCAAGATGCGCCAATTTTGTCCATGGCACTGGCGGGGGATGCCTTGGATATGGCCCTGTTTAGTAAGGCAGCAGAGTCAATTCAAGAGGAGTTGGAGTCGGTTAAAAATGTGCGGGAAGTGAACCTGGCGGGCGATCGCGAGGAGGTCATCCACGTACAAATGATTCCCAGCCGCCTAACCAGTTTGGGCATTTCGGCTACCCAGGTGGCGAATGCGATTCAAGGGGGGAACAGCGATCGCTCCTGGGATTTAGTAAGGGATGACGAGATTGGTGCCCAAGTGCGTTTATACGGACGATTTCGCACCCTAGAAGATTTACGCAGCCTGCCCGTGGCTCGTCTAACCGATAGCCGCGTGGTGCGACTGCGAGAAGTGGCGGAAGTCTTCCAAGGGCTTGAGCGGGAAGAAAGGCGAGCGGCGTTGAGCTGGCAAGGAGAACTCTTCAAACCCACCATCAACGTGGACGTGGTGAAGGTGGCCGGCAGCGACACGATTCAGGTTATCGACGATGTGCTGGTTCGGATGGAGGAATTGAAGCAGGACCCAGATGTGTGGCCCTTTGGTATGGGCTACGAGGTGCTCACCAGTAACGCGGATACGATCAACGATGAGCTGAGTAATTTGGGATCCAACGTTTTACAGGCATCCTTATGCGTATTTGCCATTTTGTTTGTGGCGTTGACCTGGCGAGAGGCTTTGGTTGCGGGGCTCGCCATTCCACTGACCTTTGGCGGCGTAATTTTTGTGCTGTGGATGATGGGCTACACCCTTAACAGCATGGTGATGGTGGGGATGATCCTGGCGTTAGGGCTGCTGGTAGATGTGTTTATCCTGATGCTAGAGGGCATCCACGAGGGGATGTTTGGGGAGGGACTGGTGTTCTCCAAAGCCGCCATTAAAACCGTGCGCACCTATGCCGTACCTGCCTTTGCGGGACAGTTAACCACCATTTTGGCCATGGCTCCATTGATGGCGATTTCCGGTACTCTGGGCAAGTTTATTCGGCTAATTCCCATTAGCGCCATCACCTGTTTGGTTATGAGCTACGCCGTGTCCCTGTTGGTGGTGATCCCCCTGTCTCGGGTAGTGATGGGAGAGAAACACAAGGGAGACGATTCCAAAACTTGGATCGATAAGCTGACGGAGGTGGCTTCGGAACAGTTTGCCCAATGGAGTTTGCGGTACACGGTGCCCAATCGCTGGGTGGCGCGCCTGTGGACCTCGGTTGCCCTGGGCTTGTTTGTGTGTGCCATTATTTTGGCGGGGCAATTATCCGGCTCCCTGTTTCCCGATGCGGACGGTCGTAAGCTAAGCATCAATGTGGAGCTTCCCCCGGCAGCCACCTTGGAGCGATCACAGGAAGTGGCGGACCGGCTGGGAGAAATTGTACGTAATTACCAAGATCCCGGCGGTACAAAAGTCTTTGAAAGCGTGGTCAAGCTCACGGGACAGCGCAGTAGTTTGGTGGCGTCCAGTGAGCTGAAGCCTGGAAACGGCGATTATTTTGTGGGGCTCTCGGCAATATTTATCCCCCTGGAAGACCGGGAAAAAGTTTCCTACGAATACATTCCTGAACTGCGGGAAACTCTCGACCGGGAAGTGGTGCAGGATTACCCTGGCGCAGTGTTGACCACCCAATTTGAGCGATCCGGCGGAGGAGAGGATCCTATTCAAGTGGAAATTTATGGCGATGACTTGCTGGTGCTGCGAGAAATTTCTAGTCAGGTACAGCAAGCCCTGCGCGAGATTCCCGGCACGATGGATGTGCGGGATGACTTGGGGAACCTGCGCAATGACTACAAGCTAGTGCCGAAGCGCGAGGCTCTGGATTTTTATGGCATTACCCAGGATGATCTCGGTAGCCAGGGACGCTACATGATGATCGACAACGATGTGGGTGACTATCCCATCGGCAGCGGTGAAGAGGATTTGGAGATTCGCCTTAGTACCCGCTGGCCATCCCAGGATGGGGCGATCGGGGGACCATCGCGGTTAGATGAATTCGCCACCATTCGGTTTATTACGCCCGACGGGGAAGTGCTACCGAGCGAGGCTCTAGTGGAACCGGTGGAGGGTGCGGTGCCCTTGTCCATTACCCATCGGGATACGGAACGGAGCGTAACGGACATAGCCAAAATAATCCCTGGTCAGAGTTATTTCAATAGTCAAATTCTGGCGGAGCAAAGTCCCAAACTGGACGCCTTGGTTTATAGCCCCAACCAAGCGAACCAAGGCAATACCTGGCCCGTGGGGTACCGCTATCGGTTTGGTGGCGATGCGGACACCAGCAGTGAAACCTTTGGGTCGGCGGGACAAATGTTGGTGGTAGCAATTTTCCTAGTGTTTGCCGTTTTGGTGCTGCAATTTGGCTCCTACACCCAGCCAGTCATTATTATCCTGACCATCCCTTTTGCCCTAATTGGCACTCTCTTTGGCTTCTTTATCCTTGATCTGTCCCTGTCCTTCCCCGCTGTTATCGGCATTATTGCCCTGATCGGCATTGTGGTGAATGATGCGATCGTGATGGTGGATACCATGAACGAACGGAGGCGTCAGGGGGCTAATGTGCGTCAGGCGGCGGCGATCGGGGCTAGTGCTCGGTTGCGTCCTATTTTGACCACTTCCATTACCACCATTGTGGGGCTGCTGCCGCTAGCGTTCAGCGACGAGCAGTGGTTCCCATTGTGTATGGCAATTATTTTTGGGTTACTGTCGGCTACCATCATTGCCCTGTTTGTGATCCCTGGCTTGTATTTGCAGTTGACTCCCGATCGCCCCTCCACTTCAGAAGACCTGAATTCGGCATAAAGCTCCCTTAAGAAGAGAGACAGGGAGCCGCCCTCAGTCCATCCTTCGCAAGGTTGGGAAGCCAAACCCAGACTGCGATCGCGCCGTCGAACTCAGGTCTTTTAGCAGCGATCGCGCCAGTATATTTTGCTAACCTAGCTAGAACCAGTCACAACGATAGAACATACGCCCAGCCTTTGCTCTTGCGGCGCTGGTGTTTGAACATTATCCTTACTGCGTTAATGCTGTCCGAAAATGTTGCTCGAACCTCTTAGCTGCTTCTGAGCTGGGTAACAATCATGATTTTATGGTTAGCGTTATGGGGGTAAAAAAGGGGACAGGACCATATCTTCATTCTCAAGGGACAATGGTTATAAAACAATGACCCACACAGATACCCATGACAGATTCAGACAGCAAGCAACCTAGCGATAAAGACAAATTCCTGGGACCCCAAAGCCGGTACTACGGGGAATTCACCCCCACAAATTTGGCGTTCAACGCAAATCTCCAAGAATTTGCCCAGCGAATAGGTTACATTTGCTCCCTAGAAACCGGCGGAAAAATGACGCCCGAGGAAGCCTATCAGGGCATTAAGCAGGCCTGGAAAGAACTTAAAAAAAGTCGCAAGGGCTTGAAAATAGATGAGTAAATGGATATTTGGAATAACGCACCCTAAACCGCGAGACGTTAGGGTTCATCAGCCCATCCCCAGTTTTACGGGGCAATCCTCGGTTCACGGGTAATGGGAAGCGCGCTCGCCCTTAAAGACAAACCATCAACGAACCGTTCAAAAAACGCCAAAACTATCGGCGCACCACCACAGGAGCCGCATGGGGAGTCCAGTTGTAAAACCAGCGAGCCTGGGCAACGGGAAGATTGGTGCAGCCATGGCTAACGGGAGTCCCAAAACTGCTGTGCCAGTGAGCGCCGTGAACCGCATAGCCGCGATAGTAATACATGGTGTAAGGCACATTGGGCGTGTCGTAGCCCGGTCCACGCATGCGAGTGGAACGCAACTTTGTCTTTACCTGCCATACTCCCGTTGGGGTTGGGGTCGATCGCTTACCGGTAGAAACGTTCACAGTTTTGA
This sequence comes from uncultured cyanobacterium, assembly GCA_937894105.1. Lineage (GTDB taxonomy): Bacteria > Cyanobacteriota > Cyanobacteriia > CACIAM-69d > CACIAM-69d > CALGDE01. Next base: position 8,979 of record CALCTI010000326.1, on the reverse strand, counting down.
TTGCTTTGCCCCCCTCCCAAGCGGTAATACTTTGGCTGCTTAAATCAATCTCGATCCAGCGCCGCTCTTCAAAGCGCTTGAGAAACTTCGACGCCTCATTAGGATTCTTTGGTAAATCGTTAGGGGCATATACCGCATTCTCAGGCGTCGCTGCTGACCACTCCATAGCCTTAGCAACGCCACTCCAACGGTGGTTCATTACCGGTGCCCAAGGGTCCTGCTTCGTACCAATGTGATCGTTGAAATGAGTGATGGACAGCTCCAGGCGATCGCGCTCCCATTGATTGACCGTCTGCTGCGCCATCCCGGTTTGGGTGCCGGTCCACGCCGAAGCAAACGCCACCACGGCCCCCGTCGCCAAAAAACTTACGCGTCGAGTAATCACCGGGGAGAGGGAAAAGATGGAATTACTGAATATTGATCGCCCTGTGGATAGTCTCACAACACACTCCCTGCATTACGTTCCCTACAATTTTGCCCTAGCCTAGCCGATCTTTTTAAAAATAATTAGACTATTTAAAATTAACGCTGCATTAATTTCGTTTTTTCACTTCGCCACTGCACATTTCCCACCACCCATTCATCCACTCAAACGGTTCAATCTCTCCCCAGGTGATGCTCCCAAGGTGTGCTTCACGATATGGGCGATCGCTCCTAATGATCGGAAAACCGTCACGCCATCATTTTTTAGATTAGGTGCTATCTTAGAATCATTCTGAGATAGGAAGTTGAGTCACCGTTAATCATCAGGTCTAAATTAGGCTTGGAGGTTTGCCTTGGCTTTGCGTTAACCATCAAAACTGAGGCTCCAATGAGTGTAATCGAGCGCGTTCCCAACGTTATCTTCAAAACCCGTGTCCGTGATGAGTCCGTTGAAGGATCAAACCCTTACCGTTGGGAAGATAAGAGTACCCAAGATATCTTTGCTGGCAAGAAAGTCGTTGTATTCTCCTTGCCCGGCGCTTTCACCCCCACCTGCTCTTCTAACCACCTCCCTCGCTACGAGGAACTGTACGACCAGTTCAAAGCCCAAGGGGTTGACACCATCATTTGTGTCTCCGTCAATGATGCCTTCGTGATGTTCAAGTGGGGTCAGCAAATTGGCGCGAAGAACGTCTCTTTGCTGCCCGACGGTAACGCTGAGTTCACCCGCAAGATGGGCATGTTGGTAGACAAGTCCAACTTGGGCTTCGGTCAGCGCTCTTGGCGTTATTCCATGTTGGTCAACGACTGCAAAATCGAGAAAGTCTTTGTAGAACCGGGCTTCGATGACAACTGCCCCGCCGACCCCTTTGAAGTCTCTGACGCTGACACCATGTTGGCTTACTTGCAAGGCGTTGATGCTAAAGGCGTTTCCCAGCCTCGCCTAGAGTTTGTTGGCTAATGATCAATGACTAGGGGCTGTTATTCATATCAATCTCTAAATTAAGAGCTGTAAGGGTTTCAGTTCCTAGGATTTTTGTTTTCTAAAGGGCGTATATTTCCCACTGGGTAAAGTTTTTAGAGATTGATTGATGACACGCCTTAGTCAATTTGACTGGTTTTTGACTAGCTTAAATTGCTAGTTTTAATTGCTTTTGTTCTCAATTATTGTGTTCAATTTAGGCGTTTTTCACTGCTTAGCTGGTCATAATAATTAGTACTAGGTTTTATTGATGGAGGCCGCCGAGCCTCCTTTTACTAACCTTGAAAGTAACCAGTTTCCTACAGCTTGCCGGTGTGTTGTTATGCACCATGCAACGATTCTTTTGGAGTTAAGTATGAAGTTGTCGGCTAGAAATCTTTCTGAGCGAGTAGATACTCTCTATGATGCGGTTGTTGTGGGCGGCGGCATGGGGGGATTGTCGGCGGCTATTTATTTGGCGCGCTACGGGCTGAAGTGCCTAGTGGTGGAGAAGGGCAAAGGGCGTTCCATTTGGATGCAAGACTTGCGCAACTACGTGGGTCTGGATCCGGAAACTAGTGGCGGCTCTATTGTTAAGGACAGCACGAAACATGCATTGGAATGGGGAGCAGACCACTTGCGTGGGTTTGTGGATGAGGTGGTGGATGAGGGTGATATTTTTTCGGTGAAGGTCAAGGTCGGACGGAAGAATCCCGTTGAAGCGACCTTTAAGTCTAAGTATGTGATTGCGGCGTCTGGGGTGATTGATGTATTGCCAGAGCTGGAGAATATGCAGAACGTGTTTGATTATGCGGGCTATACCCTGCACGTTTGCATGATTTGTGATGGGTTTGATATGTGGGACCAGAAGGCGGTTCTAATTGCGGGGCGGGAGTCGCAGATTAATGCGGCGTTTGTGCTGAATTGGTTTACCCCTTATATTTCGGTGCTGACCCATGGGTTTACGGTGAGCAATGAGATGAAGGCGAAGCTCGCGGACCATGGCTATCCCCTGTATGAACAGAAAATCGCTCGGTTCTTGGGTGAGAAGCACAAGATGAGTGGCGTAGAGCTGGAGGATGGTTCGGTGATTGAGGCGACGACCGGGCTGATTAATATGGGGTCGATTTATCATAACCACTATCTGATGGGCATTAATGGGCTGGAGTGGGAGGGTGAGAATTTGGTGACCCACGATTTGGCCCAGACGAGCCACGATCGCATCTTTGCCATTGGCGATTTAAAGCAGGGGTTAAATCAAGTATCGATCGCCGTAGCGGACGGTACCAAAGCGGCAACGCAAATTTGGCGGAATATTCGCCGAGCTAGCGCCCCTCGTTAGTGGGAGGAAAATATCAAGAAGCCAGCTGAAGTTGTGTAGGATTGCCCCGTCGTATTGATCCCTTCTTAAATTTGGCCGGCTAGGGCGTCAATAAGCGTCCTAGCCCTTTTTGTGACCGTATCCCAGTCTTCCGATTTCAGGGCGTCTTTGGGAAAAAGCTGGCGAGATAATCCCACAGCGATCGCCCCCGCTTCGATAAAATCCGCACTATTGTCCAACGTGACGCCACCGCTGGGCACCAGGGGAATATCGGGCAACACTGGCGAAATGGACTTGATATAAGCGCTGCCGCCCAGGTTTCCGGCAGGAAAAATCTTCACGGCGCTGGCCCCTGCTTCCCAGGCGTTAACCACCTCCGTTGGGGATAGGGCTCCCGGAATGATGGGGCAATGGTGGGCGATCGCCGTAGCAATCATCTCCGGGCTAACGTGGGGGGAAAAACAAAATTGTGCCCCCGCTACGATCGCCCGTTTGGCATCTTCAGCAGAGCGCAAGGTGCCCACCCCAACGGTGCAGTGGGGCGCACGCTGGCGGAGGGCGGCGATAATTTGGTCCGGGCGATCACTATTCCAGGTAATTTCCAGCAGCCGCATTCCCCCACGGGCTGCCGCCAGAAGGGCTTTGACCCCGGTTTGCCAATGGTCGGTGCGGATTACGGCGATCGCTCGATGTTGTTCTAGCTGGAGTCGCCAGCGTTGCCGAAGAGCTAGGACGGTGGCGGGGTTAATGGAAGGTGGCTGGGTTGGGGCGTTTGGGGCGATCGCCATTAACTCTCCTTTTCGGTTGCAGATTTTTCAGGCGCAGATTTTTTATCGACGGATTTTTCAGCGGCATCTGCATCGTTTTTATCCGACTTTTCCGCTGAATCGCCGCCTAAATTATTTTTTGTATCGTCGTTTTGCGCGTCCGAATCTGACCCATCCGAATCATCTTCCTGCTCTTCATCCCCATCGGATAGCTCGATGATCATGTCTTCTTCATCGTCAGAGCTATTGGCAGTTTCGAGTTGTTCTTCGCCTTGCTGTTTGTCGGAATCGCCCGCCCCCTCTTCTTTTGGCAATGGCTTGACACGGCGAATAGGCACGTTAGCGACCAGTGCTGTTGATCGCTGGTCATTTTCCAGCAAAAACTCTAGCCCATCCTGGTCGATTTCCACATAGCGTGAAATCACCGCCACCAGTTCTCGACGCATTTGCTCCATGGTTTGGGGAGAAAGGTCAGCGCGATCGTGAGCTAGCACCAATTGCAAACGTTGCTTAACGACGGCACGACTTTCGGGCTGTCGAGAAAAAATGCGATCTAGCAGTTCAATAAGCATGGTGGCGGCATCAAGGGGACGTGGAAATGGGGAGAAAGACAGGAAGAACTAGCAAAAAGCTAGCGGCGGAACATACGTTTGATGCGCGAAAACAGACCGTCGTGGGCGGCGGCTAGGTCAAGGAAAGGAATGCTTGCCCCTTCTAGTCGCTGGGCAATATTGGTAATCGCCATTTTGGGGATAGAAATTTTCTCCTCCAGCACCAGGGGTTCGCCCCGGTTCGACGACGTAATAATGCGTTCGTCGTCGGGGAGGACGCCCAGCAGGGGAATGGCGAGAATTTCTTGCACATCCTCCACGGACATCATGTCGTTGCTTTGCACCATCTCCGGACGGACCCGATTGACAATTAGCTGGGCCTTTTTAATGTCGGCGGCCTCTAGTAAACCCACCACCCGATCCGCATCGCGCACAGCTGCGATTTCGGGGGTGGTGACGATAATGGCTTCTTTGGCGGCGGCGATCGCATTGCGAAATCCCATTTCAATGCCAGCGGGGCAATCCACAAGGACATAATCAAACCGCTTTGCCAGGGCCAAAATTAGCTGGCGCATTTGCTTCGGGCTCACCGCTTCTTTGGTGCGGCTTTGGGAGGCGGGCATAAGGGCAAGCTTAGGCTGGCGCTTATCTTTGACTAACGCTTGATCTAGGCGACATTCTCCGGCGAACACTTCCACCGCCGTGTACACAATGCGATTTTCGAGTCCCAGCAGCAAATCCAAGTTTCGCAGTCCGAAGTCGGCGTCAATGAGAACCACTTTCTTCCCCTGCTGAGCCAGTGCCATGCCTAGGTTGGCTGTGCAGGTGGTTTTCCCGACGCCACCTTTTCCCGACGTGATGACAATAATGCGGCTCATGAAATACCGTAAATTGGGCTGATTCTGTCAATTTGGCCCACTTAATTTAGCACACGCTTTTAAACTGACCGATGCAGCGTAATGCGATGGGGCATCCTAGGGCGATCGCGCTCAAAATTTTTTCTGTTTTATCTTTGTTGGCTTTACCTTTGTTGGTTCTATCAAGATAAAATCGCAGTAAAATTGCCCGCAACTCTAAAATATTACAAAGATACAATCAGCTCAGCACCATTCTCTAAAACGCCTGATGTGAATTAGCTCTGTCCAGAGACAAAAAAGCTAAAGCCTCATCCCATAAGGGTTACACCGTAAAGTCGCAATACGCAGAGGTCGATTGATTTTTAAGGGAAAATCGTTAGCTCTATTGATTTAGCCAAAGGGGGCTTTTTAAGATCTGAAATAGCAGAGTTTTTGCCCTGGAGATGGCATGGGTCGTCCACCTCTTTTCAGGCTAGAACCTTTATGAAATGTGGGCTTCAGCGTTTTTTTGTTGCCTTGAAATGTTGCCCTTCTAATTCACATCAGACGTCTAAAGGCTAGGGGCAACCTTATAGACCCCACTTTCTCCGCAATTTTTGCCGACGATGAAACCAGTAAAACCGTCAACATTCCCCTCATTAACGCCAAGGACGTGGGAACCGGTGGAGAGGTGATCGCCCTAACATTAAGCCCCCCCACCATTGGCAGTTGGCGCTCCCTAAGGATCTTCCCCTGCGTTAAGCCTTTGCCTCTGCGGAATCTAGGGATTCTGCTAGCTTCCGTTCCCGAATAAACATAAATAGGCTGAAGCCAAAGGCATAGGAAATAATAAAAGTCAGGGCAATATAAATGCCCCAAAATTTAAGCTGGAGGCGGCGACCTTCGGTGACGATAAAAGTCAGCCCCAACACCAGCACGATCGCCAAGTCGGCCGCCACAAAGCTGGACGCCGAATTTGCCCACACCTGGGACACAAACAGGGGCAGGTCGAACGCCTGTAGCTCTGACGAAGTAAATTCGCAGTTGAATTCCGTAATAAGTTGCACCAGATAATACACCGGCCAAATAAACCCGGCGATCGCCAAGGAAAGAAAAAGAACCTGTCGAATACGACTCCAAAGCATTAGAAACTCACCAGCTCAGCTTATTGACTATGAAAGTCATTATGCGGAATTACGGCAATGGCTGCATGGTGCTCACTTGCTTATCTCGCCGAAAGCAAGTCGCCCAACGTATCAATTAACTTTTGGTTCTGGTCATCGGTGCCAATGGTTATGCGCAGTTTTTCATTAAGCCCTGGTTCAGCAAAATAGCGCACCAAAATATTCCGTAGCTTTAGCCCGGTTTGCAATTGGCTGGCATCAAGACTTCCCGGCGGTGGGGTCACCAATAAAAAGTTGCCGCGCGGATTTTTGGGAACAGTAAATCCTAGCTGGGCTAGTTTATCGCTGAGGATTTGGCGTGATTCCTTCACCTTGTGGCAGCATTCGTTTTTGTAAGCCTGGTCGCCCATTGCTGCCGCGCCAACCCGAGTGGCGATTCCGTCGATGTTGTAGCTGTCTTTTACTTTGAATAGCCCTGCCAACAAATCGGGATGGGCAATGGCAAATCCTAGGCGCAAACCCGCTAGCCCATACCCCTTGGAAAGGGTGCGCAGAATGATGATGTTTTGGAAATCTTGTAGCAGCGGAAGCGCTGAGCCTTCGCCAAAATCGACGTATGCTTCATCGATCGCCACAACGCCGGTCACCTCGCCCGCAACTTGCCGCAAATCTTCCAAGGGGATTTGGTGACCGGTGGGGCTGTTGGGGGTGGCGAGGAAAGTGACGGCAGCGTTGGCGGCAACCAGTTCATCGATGGGCAGTTTGAGGTCGTCGGGATAAGCAATTTCGATGGTGGGACAGGGCTGCATGGCCGCCACGGTGCGGTATAGCACGTAGGTGGGTGTGGGATAGGCGATGGGGCGATCGCGATCGGCGCAGGCTCGTACCAATAAATTCAGCAACTCATCGCTGCCGTTGCCCACAATAATCCAATCGGCGGGCACGTCCAAGGCGTTGCTGACCGCCTGGCAAAATTCCCGCGCGAAAGGGTCAGGATAGCGCCGCAGAAATTCCCCGTCGCAGTTTTTTAAGGCGGCGATCGCCTGGGGAGACGGAGGATAAGGATTTTCGTTGGTGTTGAGCTTGAGGATGGGCGTGCCCGGCGGCGGCTGTTCCCCCGGCTTATAGCCCGTCATCGCCTCCACATCTAAACGGAAATAGCCCATAGAAAACCTTCGCTTTAACGCAGCTAGATTTAATTATCGCCGCAGATTTTATCGCCGCAGATCTGATCGGCGTAGATGTTATCGCCGTAGGTTTTGTCCCCTTAAGATTGCTCACCGTAAACCGTGTTGGTAAAACTACCGTGGAGTCCGTAGGGCACGTGATGCTTAAGCTTCAGAGTCGCGACAGGACCGGCGGTTAAATCTCGGGCGTCCAGGATTGCTAGCTCGGAACGGTGCCCGGCGGCGTTGTAAGACAGCACCAGCACCCAGCCGTCGTCCTCAGCGGCACCGTCCGGGCAGGGTACAAAAATTGGCTCGCTGCCAAAGCCACGGGGGGCAAAGCTGTGAAGTTGGCGATCGCCCGATTCCCAGTCAATTTTCAACACTCCTTGAAGCGGCGCGTTACCAGTTTCATTGTGGGTGGCAGCAATATAGGCATAACGCTGGGATTGCCCCACATAATCCGGGTGAACCACAGGAAATTCCACGCAGCGCTTTTCAATAATTTTTCCCTTGACGCCGCCGGTGCCCAGGTCCAGCTCGTAGCGCCACAGCTCCCCCGCTGGAATGGTGTCAAAATCGATATCCAGAAAATCCATATCCGGGTCCACCGACGGGAAGGACTCGTAGCACACGGAATCCACCACCAGCTTGCCGTCCTGCTCGAAGGCGTTGGCGTGGTGAAACACAAAACTGGGATTGGTTTCGAAGGTTTTTACCTCGCCGTTTGGATCGCGGGGAATGGCGATCGCTCGGGTGGGCTGCTTCGGATCAAACTTCAAGCATTGCCCAGCACTGCGCATTCCGAACAAAAACGGAAGCGGATTAAACTGCACCGGGTTCTGGAAAAAGATGGCGTAATTGGGGGTCAGGGCAAAATCGTGGAGGAACGCAAACCCCGGCACGGTAACCGTGTTGGTATTTGCCAGCTCTCCCGACTCGTCGAATTCATAAATGGTAATTGCCGTTGATAGCCCAGGTTTGGCGGCGAAATTTACCAAACGGCGATCGCCCTTAGGATTCGTCTTGGTCACCGTACCGGGATCAATACGCGGGTGGGCAGCAAAAGCATCTCCCGGATTCAGAATTCCATCTAATAAATCCAGCCCGATCGTATCCAGCGTCTCGGGATTTAGCTGATGGGGTTCCGCCGCTTCCCACAGGGCCCAAAGCTTTTTACCCCAGGGCATGATGTGAGTGTTGGCGATATTTTTCAGCTTCAGGTCGAAAATATTGCCCAGCAATCCCCCAGATTTCGCCGTGCCAAACACACCGCGATACAAAATCTTTTGCGCCTTCTGCTCCGCTAAATACCCTTCCGTTTTGACGTAGCGACTGCGGAAATGGGCGCGACCATCCTGAAACGTAATTTTGCAAATATAGCCATCGCCATCGAAAGGATGGGCGATCGGTTCGCCGCCCACATCCAACATCCCTGGACCATTGCGAAACAGGGTGCCCTTTAGGGCTGCCGGAATGTCCCCCTCCACGTCGTCAATCCAATAATCAAACTCCCTCGGCTGGGACTCGTAGCCCCGCTTCCAATCGTCAATGGAATAGGACAGGGCAGCGCTCTCAGGGAGAACAGCAGATTGGGTGGGGGACTGTAGCTCGGGCATAGCTGGACAAACCGGGTAGGCGATATACGAAACTTAACACTTTCAGCTCAGCATCTGCGGACAATATCAGACGTAATTTACCCAGGGGCGGTATCGAGGTGCAGTTTAGGGCGTGTCACCAATTAATCTCCAGAGGCCTTATGCAGTGGGGAGTACGCGCCCTTTAAAAATAAACAATGCTAGGTGCTGAAACCCTTACGGCTCTTGACTT
>CALCTI010000325.1 GCA_937894105.1 uncultured cyanobacterium | reverse complement strand
TTCAGTTCACATTATCAACTGTAAGCACAAGATTAGAAATCACGGGGGCTACAAAAACCTTGCTGAGATGTACCAATTTATTGATCAGTATTTAACAGAAGCCCCTCCAAAAATTGTCACTTTTTAATTTGCTATGACCTCCCGAAATATCTCTCATTTTTTAATTGCCTTATCCTTATCTTTTACGCTGGCTCTCGGCGGCTGTGCTCAACCTTCCGCGGAGGTGGGAGCGGAGTCTGTACCTGAGGTTCCAGCAGAGGTGAGTGCCGTAGAGGCTCCCGTTGAAGTTGAGGCGATCGCCCAGGAAGAGTCGGTTTCCGGCGGCAGCTTGAACGTATTTTTTCCCGCCAGTGAAGGGGACTTTGAGCGGGTCTTTGTGCAGGAGAAAACTGGATTTTCCCAGGCAAAGCTCAAAGAGAATGGCGAGGAATTGGGGCTTTTATCGATTAACGATTTGGCGAATAATCCTAAGGCGATAGGGAAATTCAAAAAATCTGAGAAGGACCTTATGGGGTATCCGTTGGTTACCGTCGGCAGTACCCAAACGGCGCTGTTGGTGGGCGATCGCTATCAGGTAAAGGTTAAGTCAAACTCAGAGGCTTTGACGCCGGAGGATCGGGAGGTGTGGCTCCAGAAGTTTAATTTAACGGGGCTTGAATCCTTAGATAAGTAAGCGCAAATATTTCAGATAAACAGTCATTAAGTAGGGTATTAAAATGGCAAAAAAAGTAATTACCGAGTTGGTGGATGATCTTGATCCCGGTGGTTTGACCGTTGGTATTTTGCGCGGTTTAGACTTTTTTTCCCCCGGTGAATGGGTCAATATCACCAACTTTGATCGGATGATTCGCACCGTTACCGGCGAGTCAGATGCGGATTTAATTGAGCAGGTTCGCGATCGCGCCTTGGAGCTTTATAAGGACGAATCAGAGGGGTATCAGCGAGCCATTTGGATGTACCAAACCGTTGACAATGCGGCTAGCGCCCTGGGAACGGCGGCAATGGCCAACAAAATTGGACAGGATACATTCCTCAGTTTTCTTAGTAATGTGACGCCGAAGCCGGAGAAGGCGCAATCGATTGATTTAGCCTTAAAAGTCGTTGTTGAAATCTTGGCCTTTTGTCAGGTTAATGGCATTCCAGGCGATAGTATCGGCGATTTTTTAAAGGCGTTGGGAGAATATGGCGGCGAAGCGAAGATCAGGATGGCGGCCCTAGTGTGTTTGGACGGATTAATTCCCTTGGGTCCAAATTTTATTAAAGGAGTTGGTTCATTTCTGTCAGAAATGTCCCCGAAACAGCTTGAAGAAAATCAAGCATTCCGTAGTTTGAAAAACTTTATTCCTGGGGGTGATCCCACTGAAAAGCTAGCGTTCGTTGGCCGTGGTTTCTCTTCCGTATCTGGATGGATGAATAATCTAATTGACTCGGAAGGTTTGACCCAGCGAAAGGTGATAGATAATATCCATGGTTTTATCGAAATTGCTGACGATAAGCTGGATTATGTGGGCGCTTTCCTGGATATGAGCACCAATTACTACTATCACACCGGCGTTCAAACCACCGCAAAGCGATTGATTGATCGAGCCTTTGCTGAAATTTAAGCCCAGGTTTGAGCTCTATAGTCACATTGTCAATTAACGACTAAGCCCAGTGCCCATTGAAGCGTCCTTTGCCGAAATAGGGCGACTATAAAATTTCAGCTTGATAATTCCAGCTTGATGATTTCAGCTCAAGTTTAAAGTGCCTTTGTCAAGGTGTAAAACTGACCGATTTGGTCCCCTTAAATAGTATCAAGATCTACGGAGTGGGCTCGGTTCCTAAGCCACCCCAGAGGTCTCGGTACTGTTTTTTTGTGGCGTTACTTAGGGGGAGTAAAAATTCGCATTTTTCTAGGGTGTTGCCTTTAGGAAATCGAATGCGATCGCCCGAGGACTCTCGATTATCTTTTTCCAGCTCTCCCCAGTCGCCTTTTAAAAACCGGGGAGCTGCCCCCGTTGTTTGCAGCGTCACCCGCCGGGCAATATCAGATGTCCAGCAAAACCGAATCCACTCTTCGCGGAGCTGGGATATATCGAGAGACTTGCCCCCCTGGTTCGGCTGAGAGTCTGCCTCGTCCCGTTCCACCGTTGGACGCACCCATAAATCTGCCCACAAGGCGCTGCCAGACTGGGGTACCACCGCCGCCAGCTTGTTGCGCCGGGGCAAGATGGGCAACACGTCCCGCGACCAGCCCATGGCGACCCAGGCATCCCCGAGCAGTAAAGGCTGCAAGTAATTTGTGTTGCTATAAAACAGTGCCTGGCGATGCAGGGCCTCTAAGGATTGTCCCAGATCATCCACTGCTTGCAAATCGCCCTCATTGTAAGACCGTCCCAGGCTTTTCAACACCGCCCCAATTACTTCCCGCGCCTGATCCAGTAGTATCACCTTGCCTCGAAGCTGCGATCGCCACAAATCAGACCAGTCGGTGATTGGTCCTCCCATTTCATCTTCCTTATCCTGGCGATAGACCAACACCGTCGTCCCCCAGCGATAGGGCGCCCCAAAAATATCACCCAAGGGGCTTCCAACTTCAGACTTAGCTTTAGACTCGCCTCCCATAACCGCCTTCCAGCGCTGATCAGCGATCGCCGCCGTCCCCACCAGATCCACCCCCCAAGTTTGCACCCACCCATCACGCACCGCCGTTGGCAACCAGCGATCGCCCAGCAACATTAAATCCGTGGGCGTCACCTCCTTCCGTCCAAAAAACGGCACCCACCCTGGCAACCCCGACGGAGTTTACCCCGCCGCAAACCCCTTCCACTGTAAAAATGTTTGGGCGATCGCCTCGCTCGTCCCCAGAGACTGCACCTCCAGATCCAGATCCAAGGGGCTCTGCCCCGCCAAAGACTGTACAAACCGTCGGAACGCCCCCGGCAAATAAGCGGGCACCGACCCCGTTACTGCCCCCAGACGCAATACTTGTTCCGGCGATCGCCCACATCCTCCCAAGGTCATCGCCCCTAACGCCAGCGCCCCCGTTAAAACCTGCCGTCGAGTAACCGGTCGAATAGATGGCTTTAACGGCTCAGCAGCCTCAGGCGATCGCTTTTGCGTCATAGTTCCCACTAAACACCTGTCAAAAACACAGTAATCAAAACATAGCGTAATGTAGCGTCACAATCCATGAAACGGTTACTGTTACCTAGCTTTTCGGATTTTACTTCTTAAAAACCACCCTTGATCCCATCTATTTACCCCCTAATCGTTAAATGAATCAGCAATCAATCACCGTTTTATAGATGCACTTACTAGGATGAGGGCAGAAAAAGTTATTAGAGAAAGGTCGATTTTATGGATGAACTACACGAGCAAGTGGCGACTCTTGATCGCAAACTCGATTCCCTTTACCAAGCCATTGAAATCTTAACTGAACGGATTGCCGTTGAAGAGGCAAGCCAACCCAATGGTCAGTCATTTTCTAGAGTCGGAGATGACCTCCCCAGGAATCGAGATTTGACCTATCACAATGGTTTTGATTCAAAGATGCTTTACGGCGCTGAAGAAGACTATAAGGATGTTTTGCTAGACGATTCCCGACCGGAAACAGCTAATCCCAGTGGCGGTCGTCAGCTCACCCCTGAGATTCAAATTCAGCGACTAATGGCCCAGTTAACAGCGGCCTACAACCGTATTGCAGATTTGGTAGAACAACTGTTAGCTCGGAGATTTCTCTATTGATTTTGACTGTTAATTAATTTTCTTCAACGATAAAAATCCGGATACGTCCTGTCTGATGTAGGTCTTCACATCAAGGTCTCCAGTCATTTTCTAACGGTGGTTTTGATCATTAATTCAGTCACTCGTTTATAGGTGGCTAATTCAAGTCATTGAGTCTAGAGCAAGCACTTCAAGCTGCCAATATTCCTTGCCGCGAATAGATGTTGGATCGCTTACTAGCTCTACAGAGTTTCAGCTAACGTTTTCAGGTTTAAAGCCCTCTGGCTGCACATCTTTCCCCTCGTCCACGGGGTTAAATTGTGCGAGGTACACGCCAGGTTTTGGATAAGGGAACTAGGATCCATTTTTTTTAAGATTGTCACCATAGCAGTTATCAAGTTTCTCCCTGAGAAACTTGGCTTTTATCGAGTCATTATTAAGCCACTATCACAGAGCAATTGTAAAAGTGGATTCTAATCTCTGTCCTTTTTTTCAACGATCCACTTGTCAGTGATCACTTGTCAGCAATTGGTTTTTATTGAGGTGACAATTGAGGGAATAGGTGTAATCTTATTCACACTATTTCAGCAGGATTTGCGAAAATTTCGTTTTGTGGGGATCCATGGCAATGTTTTGGCGTGGATCCCTTCTGCTTGGGCACTTCGCACAAGTTTTATCGCCTCTCGAACCAGGCAAAGTTTACTTCGACAAAATGTGCTTCAAAGGGTTTAGAGGTTTGCCAAACGTTCAATTGCGTTTAGGGCCTCTTTGGGGTTCAGGTTGCTGTACAAACTTGCAGCGATCGCACTAGCTCCAGCTCCGACGCCCTCCTTAACAAAGCCAGCTTCGTACACTTTCAACGCAGGAGAGGCGGCGGCAGAAAAGTTTAAGTCAGCGGCGAAAAAGGGAGGACCTTGGGGATCGCCTGGGATCAAATGTTGAGGAAGCTGCTGGGCTTGGGCGCTGGGGTCGGCGGTGACCCAGCGGGTGGTGCCAATGGCGATCGCCCCAGGGTTCCAATCCAGGCGATCCCAAGTGGCCCAACGGTGGGCTAGGGCATACACTGCCAGCATTTGGGTGCCGCCGCCCAACAGTACACCGGTATGGCGACTCGCCCCCAAAGCCATTGCCGCGACCGCCACCTGCATGGGATCCCCCACGGCAGCGACGATGTGGCGAGGATGGGTTTGGGTTGGCAAGTGGGCACGATTTAGCCCCTGACGTACCAAGTCTAATTTTTGCTGGTGGTTGCTCTGGTGATGGCTACTATTAACCAGTCCGTCGCCGTTGCTCCCCAGTCCCAAACGCACCGCCAACGCTGTGCTGGTGCCCCCCACCACGCACTCGCTTAGAATTATGTAGCCGTCGCGATTTTCTTGCCCCAGGGAGTTGCCCAACGCCCAAGCTCGTTTAAATAATCCCTGCACCGAATCCCTGTCCATCGCCGCTCCGGTGCTTAAACATCGCGCGGGCTGCCCTTTCAAATCAAGACACGCCACGGGGGGAGCGATCGCCAAACCTGCATTGATCCCCTGGATGGGAATATCCAAGATACTGAGCAGCGCTCGAGAGATTACCGCTGGGGAAACGCCAGCCGTTAAAGGGGGCAGGGGATATTGGGGATCGGGGCGCGGACCGTTAATTAGAAATTCCAGCTCGGCGATCGCGGTAGTGCGGCGCTCGCTGGGAGTAGCCCCAGCGGCAGAAATCCCGGGAATAAGTGCCGTTTCCGTAAAGGCAACCACACAAAAAAAGTGGGGCTTTTTACCGCGATAGGTGTTTAGCCAAGTGTCTCCCCGCTGGCGATCGCCATATTTCAAAATGGGGATCCCTACAGTTTTCTCCAGTCCCTGACCTTCCCCTTTCCTATTACCCAACGTCCCTAATCATCCACATCTAAAATCACCTTCACCCAGCGCGGGGGCTCGGGAATAGTGATCCCCAGCCGGTCAAATACCACCCACGCCACCAAATGCACCGCCACCATGTAAACGATATTGTTAACCAGCACCATAGAAATCACGCCGGTTTCCACCCAGAAAACTGACGGGCGCACTAACAAACCAAACCACGAAAATATCCAGTCTAAAAACCCTGTTACCTGGGAAATCAAGTAAACCCACAAGTCATCGCCCAGCAGCACGGATAACAGCCATAGGCGGAAAAATACGCCAAAAGTGCCCAGCAGAGTGCCTAAGCTGATGGACCAGCGCCACCGGGCTCCCCGTCGCCACAGCCATCCCAACAGTACGCCGCCCAAACCATAGGGAATTACATACAAAATGCTGCGGCTAGGGCCCATTAAAACCATTAACAACAGCCCCGAGGTGAGCGCCGCCATCCACGCAGCCCGGCGATCCCAGCGTAAGTAAACTAAAGCCACGGGGATTGAGAAAAAGACTCGCAGTATGGGTCCCAGTGGAAAGTAGTAGTTGACGAGCCAAATAAGACTGGCGGCGCTGGCGAGAAAGGCGGTTTCCACCAGGGCAAGGGGGGCGATCCCATCGGTCGGCGGCGATTCTAGGGGTGCCCTTTCCGATGTTGGAGGCGACTCTGGAGGAGATTTTTGGGCTGGTTCTGTGGGCGATCGCCCAGAATCACCACGCCCAGGACCAGGAGCAGCACTTGATGAAGAACTGTCGTCAGAAGACTTTGGGTCGGAAGCCATAAAAAAAGCGCAGCAAAAAGGCAGAGCACGTAGCTCAGCTTACTGTATGTCCCGTTGTATTTGTCCCGTTATTTATCGTCCTTCTCAACTCGAATAGGGCACCGGGCAAAGCTGGTATAAGGCAAAATCTGCACTAGGGGCTGTCATCAATTAAATCTCTAAGTTAAGAGCCATAAGGGTTTCAGCCCCTAGTATTTTTTGTTTCTAAAGGGCGTGCACTCCCCACTGTGTAATGCTTTTGGAGTTCAATTGATGACACGCCCCAGCAAAATCTACATTATTGGCTTTGCCAACCTTTAGCGATCAACACGGGGCGGCTGAGCTGAGCCGAAGTTCTCAGCGCCCCTTGAAGTTTCTTTTATCTGGATCGGTGCGCTTGTTTATCTTATGCCCTTGCCCTATGCCCTTGCCCTATGCCCCTATCCTAGCGTCATCATCCTAGCGCCGCCGTTTATGAGTGACTTACCGTGAACCACTAACGGTGGACCACCACAGGAGTGCCGACAGACGCCCAGTTATAGAGCCAGCGGGCATGGTTTGGGGCAACGTTGGTGCAGCCATGGCTGACGGGGGTGCCAAAGCGGCTGTGCCAATAAGCGCCGTGAATAGCATAGCCACGGTGGTAATACATGGCGTGGGGCACATTGGGAATATCGTAGCCCCGCCCGCGCATTCGCTCCGGGTGCTGCTTGCGATAAATGCTGTAAACACCGGAGTAAGTGGGGGTAGACGGTTTTCCGGTGGACACAATCACCGCATAAATGGGCTTACCCCCTTCCCAAGCAATCAGTCGTTGGGTGGAGAGATTAACTTCTAACCACTTTTGCTGACCCTGGCGCAGTTCGCCCATGCGCTGGATGGTGTTGTGGTGCTTCCATTGGGGCGTTTGGGCAATATGGGGCGAGGTGCCTGTGGCGATCGCCTCCTGCCCTTGAACCGGCTCACCAATAGTTGCCATTGATGGCGATCGCTGGATTAAGGCACCACTGGACAATCCCAAAGTGGATAAGCCTGCCAGAATTCCTAAGCTGAGACGGAGCGATCGCCCCTTAAGACACCGCCCCAAACCCTTTAAATAATGTTGATGCTTAGCCATAGGTTCCTCCCGTAATTCCAGCCAAATTTTGTAAGGCCTTACATTAAACCTAGGGCTATATCTCCCTTCAGGATTTAGCTAATAAGTTTTACGTTAGGCAAATTCAATAACCTAAGCCCTGTTCCCGTATCCAGCCTTTATCTCTGTGATCAAATCGCAAATATTGTGTAACAAAACAAAATCAAATCACTAAGTATTCGGCTGAGGAGACCTCTTGTTTGGCTTCAATACCAGCCTAAACTTATAGAGCGAATAACTGAAAAAACGCTCTTTTTTCTTAAACAATCTTTCTCGCAAAAGTACTCTTGTGCCTTTAATCACCCTTTAAAAGCACTGTTTTAAGCCCTTTTTACGCAATTTCCCGAAACCACGCGGGTACCATTTCCGGCGGCAATGCCCGGGCAAAATAATAGCCTTGAATCAGGGGATCGCCAATTTCCTTGAGCATTTCCACGTGGTTACGAGTGCTCGCCCCTTCAGCAATGATATTCAAGCCCAAATTTTCCGCAAGTTGAAGCAACGTCCAGATAACGATTAAATCATCCCCTCGCTTTTCCATTTGCTCCACAAAAGAGCGATCAACTTTTAACGTATCAATGGGTAACTGAGTTAGACGGCTTAGGGAAGAATACCCTGTGCCAAAATCATCAATAGAAATTGAAACACCCCACCGTCGAATGGCTTCTAGGGACGGCAAGATTGCCGTATTGTCCCCGGCAAAAGCCCCTTCGGTAATTTCCAGGGCTAAACATTGGGGGTTCAACCTTGTGTGGTCCAAAACCTGACGCACGGTGCTTACAAAGTCAGACTGATCAAACTGCTGCGGTGCAATATTAACGCTAATTTGTGCGGTATTGTCCACCAACCCCTGACGCTGCCAGCCTTTTAGCTCTTTGCAGGCAGTTTCCAAGACCCACTGTCCCAGCTCAATAATGAGCCCAATTTCCTCAGCAATGGGAATAAACTGAGCCGGCGGAATCCAGCCGTGCTTGGGGTGATACCACCGACACAGGGCTTCAAAGCCCTTAACTTCCATACTGCCGGGGGACACGATGGGTTGGTAGTGCACCTGAAGCTGGTTGTTGGCGATCGCCTGACGCAAATGTAGAGATTCTTCCAACATGGGATCACCCGGATCATCGAGGATTGTCAAAGATCCTTTTAGATCAAGGCTTACGGGAGTCGTAGGGTTTTTGACTCCGCAGTTCAACTTGGGATCGATGCGCCGATGGGTGATGGAAATGTTTTCGTGGCGATCCTGGGTTGCTGAGCAGCACTGATCCCATCTTTAGGCGACAATTGGCGAAATATGAATTGATGGCGATCCCATGTTTGGGTTTTGATTGTTGTTTCGGTTTTCTGTTGCTACGATCTAGGGAACGGTATCCTTATCCAAGTTAGTCCTTTGGGTATTTGGGAATTTCAGTAGAGTCCGAGCCCCTTGAGCAGTGATGTTTGAGGGGCTTTTTGTTAGCTTTCGCAGCCTATTCCGTTGTTGTTTTGGTCTAGGCGGTGGGGATCTTCGCCTTCTACTAGGAAGTCGGTGGCTGCTACGTCGGCGCAGTTGATGTCGGCGGGTGGGGGTGGGATGCAGACGGTGGGGTAGCTAGGGTGGCAATCGGTGGCGGTGCCTGGGGTGTTGCTGCCGTCGAAGCTGCCGTCGCCGCCTTCGATTAGGGATTGGTCGCCGCAAAGGTCGTTGTTTTTGTTGATCTGCCAGGGGAATACGCAGAGCTGGGGGTTGCTGATGGCGATGTCTGTGCTTGACCGGTAGGTTTTGAAGGTGATTCGGCGGTTGATTACTAGGACTCCGAGGCGGGAGCCGTCGGGGGATGTCCATTGAAGAGGACGCTCGGTTGATTGTTGTCGCCGGTTGATGGATCTTAGCTCTGTGCCTGGTCCTATGCGGTTTTCGAGGTCGTCTCGCAGGGTGGAACCT
>CALCTI010000324.1 GCA_937894105.1 uncultured cyanobacterium | reverse complement strand
ACATCCCAGAAACAGCCAGGGTTCGACGGTCGCGGCGCTCCTTCGTACATCACCGTGGTGGCACCGTTGGACAGGGGACCGTAAACGATGTAGCTGTGCCCAGTGATCCAACCCACGTCGGCGGTACACCAGTACACATCGGTGTCTTTGAGGTCGAACGCCCATTTCAGGGTCATGTGGGTGTAAAGGTTATAACCTGCGGTGCTGTGGACCACGCCTTTCGGTTTGCCGGTACTGCCGGAGGTGTAGAGAACAAACAGCATATCTTCGCTGTCCATAGGTTCCGGGGGGCAGTCGGCGGACGCATCCTTTTGCAGCTCATGCCACCAGTGGTCTCGCCCTGCCTCCATGGTGACCCCTTGCTTGGTGCGCTCCACCACTAGGACGTTTTCTACGCTGGGGGCAGCATTGTTGGCGATTGCCGCATCCACCTGGGGCTTCAGGGGTACAACCTTGTCCTTACGAAATCCGCCATCCGCCGTAATCACCGCTTTACATTGAGCATCGTTCAGGCGATCGCGCAATGCCTCCGCACTGAACCCGCCAAACACCACACTGTGGGGAGCCCCAATTCGCGCACAGGCCAACATGGCGATCGCCGCCTCGGGAATCATGGGCATATAAATCGCCACGCGATCGCCCTTGCCCACCCCCAGCCCCTTCAGCATATTCGACGCTTGGCAGACCTCCCGATGGAGCTGGGCTTAGGTCAAAGTACGAGAATCACCGGGCTCCCCTTCCCAAATAATCGCTGCCTTATTCTTACGCCAGGTGGTCAGGTGCCGATCTAAGCAGTTATGGGTAATATTCATCTGACCGCCCACAAACCACTTGGCATTAGGGGGCTGCCAATCCAAAACCTGGTCCCACTCCTTAAACCAGTCCAGCTCCGTCCCGGCCAACTTTGCCCAAAACGCTGCCGGGTCCGCCGCCGCTTCTTTGTATAGAGCCTCGTAATGTTCAGCCCCTTTTACATGAGCCTCCTGAGAAAATTCATGGGTCGGAGGAAATAAACGATCCTCATGAAGAACGGACTCAATATTTTTTTCTGCCATGGGTTTGTCGTAAGAAGAGAAACATTACGTGGCTTTCCGGTGCCTTAGGATTTTCAAAAGATTACAAATCACTCAGGCGAGGTATCAGCTGCTCTTAAATTCTTTTGCAATATTTGCAATCAAGAATATTGCGATCGTCTTAAAACAATTAAGAGCCTTTGATTCCTAAAACGCAGAGCCTTGAAGTTGAGTTGACAGCAATCCCAGAAAAAATCCCCGAAAAGACGGCGAACTTGGAAGCTTCCTAGAGCATAGCGGCTCAGTTTCTCTCATCTGGACGTTAATAACAGACCTTTAACACCAGCAGAGCACCGACTCCAAGGGGCAATTAACGCCCAAACCTTGACAAACCACTAAACACTATCGGCATCAATTATCATTAAGGGACATTTGTTGCAAAAGCGTCCGGTTTTCTAGTAGTATATTTTCAACAAGGGACGCTTATCGACAAAAGCCCGCAGGTGAAGCCATGTATGCCTATACTGCCCAATCACTAAAAGCAGAGCTAAATGAACGTGGCTGGAGGATGACTCCCCAGCGAGAAACAATTCTAGATGCGTTTCAGCATTTGGACGAAGGAAAGCACCTAAGCGCCGAAGATTTACACGAGTGTTTAGAGCAGACCGGACAGGGCATTAGCCTTTCAACCATTTATCGCACTTTGAAACTGATGGCGAGAATGGGAATTTTGCGGGAGCTGGAGCTAGCGGAAGGGCATAAGCACTACGAAATCAACCGTCCCTATCCCCACCATCACCACCATTTAATTTGCGTAAAGTGCAATAAGACATTGGAATTTAAGAACGATACGGCCCTAAAGGCGGGGGTGCGCCAGGCGGAGAAGGAGGGATACCACCTGCTGGACTGTCAGCTAACGATCCATGCGGTTTGTCCGTCGTGCCAGCGTTCTATCGTTCCTATTTAAAGGCTGGCAGCAGTTTAATCTCAGCAGTTCAATCTCAAACTCAACAATTGAGTAGGGCTCCTGGGATTGAATTGAGTCCGATGGCTTTGGGGTGACTTTGGAAAGTCTGCGATACCAATTCCCTGAATTAAAGCGCCATAAAATAAAGCGCCATAAAAAATCCCCTTTGTTTTTCTGCACCAAAGGGGATTTTTATGACTTGACCTATACAGTCGCTTCAATAAAAAACACGACCTCTTGAGATGCCCAGCGAAAGCGATGGAAGCATTTTGACAAGCTCAGCGATCGCCCTACGTCTCGCTAGGGCTGCCCTCAATCAAACTTCAGAAGCCTTATGCAGTGGGGAGTACATGCCCTAGGAGTACGGCGTCTAAAAGCTCAAACCCAGGGCCTGTTTAGTTCTAGGTCCCGCGATGCCATCGGTGCGTAAGCCGTTAGCCCTTTGGAAACGGATAACAGCATGGTGAGTAATGGGTCCGTAGTAGCCAGTGCTGCGGAAAGTGAAGTAGCCAAGGGTTTTCAGGCGATTTTGTAAGGCGACAACATTTTGGTTTTTGCTGCCTACACAGGGAATTCGACAGCCCCCTGCAGAGCCGGAGCCCGAGACTTTGCGATGACCAATGCGGGTGTAGTAGTTACGGCAAGGGGACCCCGAAGTATAAACGGGAGCCGGGCGAGAAACTGGGCGGGGGCGGGAGATCACCCGTTGCTGATTAACAACGGGGCGGGGAACTCCCTGGGGAACGGATCGAGGGGGAGCGGTGAACGGAGCGCCGCCACTACCGGCTCCGCTGTATAGGGCTGAGCGAGTGTTGCCCCCTACAACGCCGTCGATCGCCAAACTGCGATCGCGCTGAAACGCTCGAACAGCAGCGAAGGTGGTGTTGCCGAAATAGCCGTCACTTTGCCCTTGAAAGTATCCCAGCAACCTAAGTTGGCTTTGAAGCTGGGTCACCTGGGGCGATCGCATTCCGTATCGCAAGTATCCACCACTGCCGGGCAGCGCTTGGGTCGCAGTGCCATACTCAACCGCCCTCGCCCCCGCATTAGGAGCGCCGTTATTTGCCACAGGGCGGCGCACATCGTCGCGGAAAGCGCCGTCGCCACCGAGGAAGCCCATCGTTACCCCATTCGCCATGTCCGCCAGGGATTTGGGGCGCTCATTACTAATTTGAAAATTTGGCAGGGGCTTAAGGCTTGAGGGGCTCTGATTACCCTCGGCACCTTTCATGGCACGCTCAACAAACTCAACACCGCTATTTCCAGGGACGTTGGTTTGGGCGATCGCCGCGGCTCCTATCACCCAACTGCTAGTGGCGACTCCCAAAGCCAAAAATGCTACCCATCCAGCGCTAGATAGCTTGGGTTGAGTGCCGAGGGCGCGGAGCCAATTGGGCAGGAAGGTCGACAGCGCCGCCGTCACGTCCCCTGGAGCGATCGCCAGATCGCTTTGGGGCCGGTGGGCTAGCGTCATATGGGGGTATGCCAAAGTTTCCATCGGTGCCTCGCAATGACCCAGTAAGAGTTGTTGATCAAGATTTTCCGCCCCTAGCCATGATTTAACAAGTGCCCAACAAGGAATCTAAAGACGCAGCACCTAAAGGCACCCTATTCGCCATCATTTTGCTGGAGATTTTTCGCCGGGGATTTGTTTTGCCAGAGAGTTAGGGATTTATATAGTTCTAGCGCGTCATGTTGGCAATCTAGATAAATTTCGTTAAGTATTCGTTAGGCATTTTTTGACAACAGTCTAAGGAAGGAGAGAGGCGCAAGGACATGGGCAATGAGGAGGGCGGTGAGGTAATACCACAAAACTTAATAATTCCCGACGTTTCGGGCATTGCTGGCGTCAAGATTCCCGACACGGCTCAAACTGTTGTGCTGACGGCCTCTGGAGCGGGGGTATCTCCGTCAGACCTTACGGCGCGATACTCCCTAGGAGGGCTCGGAGCTGCTTGGGTGGAGCGATCGCCCACCGGTGCCTTTAGCTTTCGATGTCCACCGTCACAAGACCCCGTTCAAGCTCAAAATCAAGCTCAAAATCAAGCCCAAGGAACCCTCACAGCGTTCCCCGTATCAGGCTGCCAGTTTGCCATTTTTGAACAGGTTGAAGGGGAAAAGTCGAAAGCGTATGCCCTGACCTCCCAACCTCCAGAGGACCAATCCTTAAGTCAATGGCAGTGGTATCCGTCGAACGGGTCTGGGACCACTGCGGCGGTGCAACATCTGTATCCTCGTAGTTGGTACACCTACGGCGGCGTGTTTCAAAGTCAGATTCTATGTGAGCAGTTTTCACCGATTTTGCCGGGAAACTATCAAGAAACGAGCTATCCCCTGGGCGTTTTTGAGTGGCGTTTTTACAATCCTTGCGATCGCCCCGTTACCTTGAGTGTGATGCTGAGCTGGGAAAATTTAATTGGCTCGGCAGTGGGCAATGACGGCGACACACCCGCGCTGAAATTCAACCAATCTGGGGGCAATTTTAATCGCTGGGTTGAGGATTTTTTCCGGGTGGGCTGTTCCTTCATGAACGCCCAAGCTCTGGGGGAAGAGGGCTACCTCACCACCAAGAAAGCTCCCCCAGTAAACCAAGGACAGTGGGCAATCGTAACCGCAGAAAATCCGGCGGTGGAGGTGTTCCATCACACCCAGTGGCGACCGGATGGGGATGGGGGCGACCTGTGGGAGAGTTTCGCGGGAGATGGATCCCTGGCGAATGAAAATGGCGAGGCGGCGACGGAGCCGGGGGAGCGGCTGGGGGCAGCGATCGCCGTTCGATTTACGATTAGACCCGGTCGCAGTCGCACGATTCCATTTATCTTGAGCTGGGACTTGCCCACCTCCCCTGTGGAAACGGCAGCGGTGGGACCCATGCCCTATCGGTTTGCCGACTTTTTTGGACGAGACGGGCAAAATGCCTGGTATATGGCTCGCACTGCTCTCAAACATTGCGACACCTGGCGCAGCGGTATCGAAAAGTGGCACCAGTCAATGGCGATCGCGGAGACGTTGCCCGACTCGCTCGATTCAAGGGCGTTAAAAACCTTAAAGACAGCGGCAATTAACAGCTTGTCCAAGTTAGCCATTGAGTAAGCAACTAGGACAGCCGCTTACGATCAACCTCCCCGAACGCAACATGGAAGTCGCGATCGCCCCACTTTTGATAACACCTGGGCACTGCACAAACTTTGGCCCGCCCTAGAACAATCCCAGATTCGCAGCACCTTGACTCAGGTACCCGCAGGTCCCAATCAAGCACCCGCCCAAGCGGAGGAGTTAGCCCACGTGGGCGATGGAATTTTACGCCTGTGTCGCAGCCACCAAGCAGATCCGAATTTTGTGGAATTAGCCGCGTTATGGGCAGTGATCGTCCACATCTTCGACCCCTTGCCCAGCGATTTAGGCTCCCTCGCCAGAAATGATACGGATTTAGCGTGGCTGGACCAGTGTTTGGAGGCGGCGATCGCCCTGGCTCAAGAGTTACTCAATCACCAGCCTGAATGGATTTTTCCCGATTTCCCCCTGCCAGTGTCTCTGGACACTCTGGCAACGGCGATCAACGCCTACACTGAGCTGCGACTCGAATTGGGGGTAAAGGGGGGCGCTCGCGCCGCAGCAATGCCAAGAAGTCCAGCCTCATCCTCCGTCACCCCGGCGATTCAGCTTTGGCGTTTTGGGATATCTCTGTAGAGACAACAATAAAATGCCTTAGGTGGCGCAAAATGTAAGCTAACCTCAGTGCAAACCAGTCACAACGGAAAAGACAAGTTCTCGCGAGTAAGCCTTTTGGGGCTTGGCGAAAATTTTGCCGTAACTTTGCTTCCCCATAGGCTATTTATGGTTTATCGAGAAACATTGGTTGATCGGTGTCGATAAATTATTACTCGACAAAGGGCTAAAAAAACTGACTGGCAATTATTCATCGAAATATCTATCAAAGAGTATTTATCAAAAAAGATTGACCCATGAAATGGTTTGCCTAAATTTTGCCCAAATAATGTTTGAATTCCTTTCCGTCGAATTTTCCAACCCCTTGATCATCATCGCCTAGTGCTGAGTCAGCTTTAAATTTTAGGGTTGACGATTGCTGAAAACATGATGAAATATCTGTTTCACAAAAGAGAAGCCCTAATTCTTGCCCTTGACGCTGCACTAGTGTCCGTGCGCTCTACCGCCAACCTTCCTCGGTTGTCGCCTCGTTTATCCCCCTTTCTGCAATGCAGTCAGCCTCCCCCAGCGATTTAATTTGTCCTAACCCATCGTGTCAGGCTCGCAATCCGGTGGGACAAGCCCTTTGTGAGTCTTGTCAAACGAGGCTACCGGTGGTCGTCCTCTACGCACCTTCGTTGGAAGATTGGGCGGGTCCGAAAGGGAATCAGCTGGTAGGCGATCGCTATCGATGGTGTGGGCGGGGCGTGCTGGTGGATCACAAGCCGGGGCTCGTACCCGATGCGCCCGATGAGGTACCCACGGCGATCGCGGTCTATTTACGACTCTTCGAGCATCGTCCCCAGGTGCCCATTCCCTACGGACAGGTGCAGGTGGACGGGCGATCACGCCTATTACTGGAAGAAGCACCCGTTACCCTCACCGGGGAACTGCGTCTGCCAGATATTCGCCAAGAGTGGAGCCAAGCAACGACCTTACGGCAACTGAACTGGCTGTGGCAAATTGCCAGTTTATGGGATCCCCTACAACGGCTTCAGTGCGAAAGCACCTTGCTAGATGCACAAAAAATTCGCGTTGAAGGCGGCTGGATACGCCTGTTGTCCTTGGATTATCAACCGTCCAAGCGTCCCCTGAAGGCGGCGGAGCTAGTGCGAGAGTGGCTTGCCTGGTCCAGTAAAAGTCGTAAGCCTCTGAAACAGGGTTTAACTCGGCTCCTGGGACAGCTGATGGAAGAGGGACACAGTAGCGGATCCGCGATCGCCCAGGTGCTGAAAAGCTGGATTATTGAATGGTCCGCTGCCCAAAAGCCCTGCCAAAGTATCGTTGCCGCCTTTACGGACCCTGGTCCCAGTCGCGATCGCAACGAAGACGCTTGCTTTCCCTTCTCCAACAGCGGCATCACAGCCCCTAGCGATCGCACCTTAGCGGTCGTTTGCGACGGGCTAGGGGGGCACGACTCGGGCGAAGTGGCATCTATGCTAGCCATTGAAACGTTCGAAACCCAGCTAGGGCAGCAACTGGAGCATACGCCCGGTCCGCCATCGGATCTTCCTGGTCACTCGACCCGAAAAACCTACATCGACACTTTGCTCCAAAGTTTTCTGAGCGCCAACCATCAAATTTCTGCCCAAAACGACAAGGAATCTCGCGAAGAACGCCAGCGTATGGGCACCACCGCCGTCGTTACGCTCCAGGAGGGACGGCTGCTGTATTCCGCCAGCCTTGGGGACAGTCGCATTTATCGCCTGACTGCCCAGAGCTGTCACCAAATCACCACCGACGACGACCTGGCATCCCGGGAAGTGCGCCTGGGCTATGGCTTTTACCGAGATATTTCCCAAGCCCCCACCGGCGGTGCACTGGTGCAGGCCCTGGGGATGGGTTCGTCAGACTACCTTTCTCCCGGTATTCGCCCACTCATCCTGGACGAGGATTGTATTTTCCTGCTGTGCTCCGACGGCGTTAGCGACTTTGACTTTGTGGAGCGATATTGGCGGGATATTTACGGCTATATCAACCAGGGGCAATCCCTAGAACAGGTGGCTCAAAACATTGTGCGTCTTGCGAACCAGGTGAACGGGCACGATAATGCCACGGCTGCCCTGGTCAGCGTCCAGGGCAAGGTGGATCGTGAAACCGATGTGCCATT
>CALCTI010000323.1 GCA_937894105.1 uncultured cyanobacterium | reverse complement strand
GGTTGAATTTGGCCGCGATCGCCTCCACCATCCCCGAAGGCTAGGAACGCAATTTTAAAAGAGAGATTTTAAAAGCGCAATTCTAGCAATTTTAAAAGCGAAATTATCGTTATGGGTCATCATCGGGGGCGATCGCCCCAAGGGCACAAATTTGCGGTCCCACCGGCGTACTGAGAATTTTGGTGTCAATGTCAAACACTGCGCCCAGGGTTTCAGGAGTCAGCATTTCCGACGGCGTGCCCACTCCCCACAGCCTCCCCTGACGCAGTAGTGCCAGGCGATCGCTATAGCGCACTGCCAAATTAATATCATGCAGCACGGTAACAATGGATAAGTTCTGCTGGCGATTCAGACGCTGCAACAATTCCAAAAGCTGAAGCTGATAATGCAAGTCGAGGAACGTGGTGGGTTCATCCAGCATCAAAATTTTTGGATCCTGAGCCAGAGCTAACGCCAAAAATGCCCGCTGCCGCGCGCCCCCCGACAAGTTCGACACAGGGCGATCGCGATAATGGGTAATCTCCGTCCATTCCAACGCTTCGTTTACTTTGCTCCGTCCTGCCTCGTCCAATTCCCACTGCCACCAAGGCTGGTGAGGCGATCGCCCCAGGCTCACTAGCTGATACACGGTCAAACCGTCGGGCAAGGTTTGTTGCTGGGGTAGCAATGCTAATTTACGGGCGATCGTTGTGGGGGATTGGGTTTGAATATCTTGCCCGTCCAAAATCACTGCCCCCCCCTGGGGCTTCAAAATACGGCTCAGGAGTCGCAACAGGGTTGATTTTCCCGACCCGTTAGCTCCCAGCAAACTCAGCCACTCACCGGTTTGGATCGATAAATTCACCCCCTCAACGACGGGGCGGCTTCCATATCCTCCGTCTAATTGACGCGCTTCAACGGGCATAATTACGCTCCTCCAGCACGACGACGATAAAGCATACTAATAAACACGTGAGCACCCATCACGGCAGTATCCACGCCTACTGGCAGCTCTACGGGCCCCACCCGCGCCACCAAATCCGCCGCCGATAACACTAGCGCCCCGCCCAAGGTGGAAAACGGCAGCACCAGTCGATAGTCAGTGCCCACCAGAAGCCGCACCCCGTGGGGCACAATCAAGCCCACAAATCCAATTAATCCGGCAACACTAACAGCGCTAGCGGCCAACAGGGTGGCCACTGCGCCAACTAAACAGCGCGATCGTACCAGAGACGTGCCCAACCCCGTGGCCAAATCGTCCCCCAGACTGAGCAAATTTACCTGTCGTGCCAGCAAGCACCCGGCGATCGTCGCCAGTGAAATCACCGGTCCCACCACAGTGACCTCGTTCCAGCCCCGCCCATTTAGGCTGCCAATCAACCAATTTAGCGCCGCCTGAATTTGCCCGTCGGGGGACATTAACAGGAGAAGGGACTGAATTGCACCAAAAAACGAGCTGAACGCCACACCTCCCAACACCAGACGCTCCACGGAAATCGTTGTGCCCCGCCGCGCCAAAAGGTAAACCATCAGCGTGGTCAACACCGCTCCCAACCAAGCGCCTATAGGCACCCATATTTGCAACAGCCCAACACCCACTACGAGCACCGCCACCAAACCCGCCCCCGCAGAAATCCCCAGTAAAAACGGACTCGCTAAGCCATTGCGCAACATCCCCTGCAATAGGGCCCCCGACAGCCCCAACGCCGCTCCCACCACCAGCGCTGCCAGCACCCGAGGCAACCGCAAATCCCACAAAATTGTTTCGTGGATGGGGTCGCCGCGCCGCAGCAAAGCATTAGCAATCTCGCCACTGGTCAAGGACACGGAGCCTTGGGTCAGGGACAGAAAAATGATTAATCCAAGCCCACCCAGCAACAGAACTGTGGCAAAGGCAATGCGCTGTTTAGCCGTGCGTTTTCGGATCGGGGGCGTGCTGGGCGATCGCACAGTTGAAGTCATAGCAGGAAGATCAGCGGCCAATGCCTGGGAAGAAGAACTTGCTTATTAAGAAAATTTGTAAACGAGTTTTAGGCATCATACATCGCCTCTCGCTTTCCCCTAGGATCCATGCCGGATGAGCAACAGTTAAGCTGGAACTTGAAAATCATCCAGCCTGGATAACGACTGGATGTAGTAGCGAGAGAGTGCCAATGCTTGCCGAACCGGGTCTGATTGTGGCGATCGGTCTTGCCCTGGTCCACGCCTTCTTATCTAAGTTAAACCTATTTAAATTTCTGTCTGAACATCGCTGGGTTTCTTTTTCCAGTGGTGTTTCGATTGCCTATGTTTTTGTGGAAATCTTTCCAGAACTTAGCCAAGCGCAAGTGGCTTTGGAACATTCACAGCTGCCGTTTTTATCCTATTTAGAAAGTCACGTTTACCTACTGGCACTGATGGGATTGCTGGTATTTTATGGGTTGGACGTCCTAGCTTTGGCGGCGCGCCAGCAGGAATCTACGGCATTAAAACCCGAGGCAGCCAGTCAAAGGGTATTTTGGATTCACATCACCAGCTTTGCAATTTTCAACGTTATTGTGGGCTATTTAATGCAGGAAATGGGCAACCATAGCTGGTGGGAATGTTTGCTGTTTTTCATCGCGATTTGGCTACATTTTTTTATTATCGATCGCCATCTGCGTCACCATCACAAAGGCATTTACGATAGGGTGGGTCGCTGGGTACTGACCGGCGCAATTCTAGTGGGGGCCATTATTGGACGATCGCTCCATTTAGAAGAAGCGGCGATCGCTATTATTTGGTCCTTTATGGCGGGCAGCATTATCCTCAATATTTTGGGTCATGAATTACCGGACGAACACCAAAGTTGCTTCGGATCATTTGCTCTTGGAGCTGTCATTTATTCTGCGCTAATTTTAGCCGCTTAAGCATTAGCGATTAATCTCAAAAAAATGCTTAGGGTGTGGTGCGCGGCACATTCCTAAGCATTAACAGGGAAGGTTCTTAGTTGGAAAAGTGGAAACTATTTACCACTTTTTATAGGGTAAAAATTTACCGCACATGGTAATTTGAACGCGATCGCCCTTGGGGTCTTCCACCTTATCCACTTCAATGGAAAAATCAATCGCGCTCATAATGCCATCGCCAAATTTTTCATGAATCACATCTTTGACCGGCATTCCAAACACCTGCATAATTTCGTACAGGCGATAAATCAGGGGATCCGTAGGAATTACAGGGTCCAAGCCGCCTTTCAACGGGGGAACGGTCAAAGGCTCAGCCATTTCTGCTGATAACCCTAGAGCCTCCACCAACTTTGCAGCCTGGTCGTCATCAGCACTGGCTTGGCGAAAAATCACCGACGCAATCCAAACCTCATCCTGACCCACAACTTTTTCTAGTTCTGCGTAGCTAACACCTTTTGCCTTCTTGGCGTCCAGTAGTTTTTGGGTGATTTCAGAAACAGCCATGGTTTATTCCTTTAACGTTTTTAGAAGTGCTTTTTAGGCAGCAACAAATACACAACTCAAGAAAACTTTTTGACAGTTTTCTAACAGACACTCAACAATGCCAAGATCGCTATTGTTCGCGATTGATCCTTGCATTTTTAGGCTTTTCACGCTCTATAAAACCAATAGATACTGAACGACTCTGTAAAGCTAGATACTTTTTCAAGAAATGATTTTCAAATTCTTTTTTTATAAAAAATGCCGCGATTTGTGCTGTCACCCATAAAGATCGATTCAATATGGATTAAATTCTGAACAGCAAGACATCTTTTAGGCAATGGTCAAGAGCTTTTTTTTTACGATATTTTTCAGGCCAGCACCCCCCTATCCCAAGCAATTTCGAGTCCAGAGATTCTTCAGCAATAAACACTTTGGTAAAAACATCCTGGCAATCCTCGGCACTGGCACCCTCCTAGCAAGCTGCGCCCCCAGTCGCGCCGTCCAGTGTCAGCGGCTGAGTGAAATCGCTCGAACGGTACAGGAGACGGCTCAGCCTGCGGTGTCGGGACGGACTCCAGCGATCGCCCGCGCAGCCACCGGGTTTGCTACGGCGATTGATCAACTGAATCAGCTTGGCAATCTGGATGAGGATTTAACCGTTGTGCAGGTGGCGCTGCGGAATATTTACGGCAATTCCGGTGAGGCCACCAATGAATTTTTGACAGCGCTGGAGGCTCGAGATCGTGCCCAGGGGGACACGGCGGTGAAGCGACTGGAGGAGCTAGTCACACAGGAAACGGCGGTATTGGAGCAATTGAAGCGGCGCTGCTATCCCGATCCTGAGACCCCGGAGGCAAATTCTAGCCCCAAGCCCGCCGACTCCCCTTAGCACGGTACAATTCACCTGGTTTTAATCGATTTGAAATTTCATTAATGACAATGCCTTAAGTCTCTTGCTTTTGAGGTCGTTGTTTTACTAATCCATCAATTCAGATTAATCCATCAATTCAGGCTTGTGTGTTTCACTGATTAGGGGAAAACCTATGGTTATCCAAAAGTACGTTCCGCTGGTGGCTCGTATTGCGATCGCGGTAATTTTCCTCAATAGCGGCATTAAAAAGATTTCTGATTTTGCCGGCACCCAACAGGCGATCGCCGGAGCCGGACTGCCCATCGCCCCTGTGGTAACGGTATTCACCATCGCATTTCTGCTGCTGGGAAGCATCTCCCTAATTTTGGGATACAAAGCTCGCATAGGAGCGGGGCTGCTAATTGCCTTTTTGGTGCCCGCCACATTGGTATTTCACAATCCCATTGTCGACGCGGCGGAGATGACCCAGTTTCTTAAAAATTTAGCCATTATCGGCGGCTTGCTGATGGTGGTGGCGTACCAGTCCGGTCCCATTAGCTTAGACAAGGCGGTTTGATAGGGCTCCGCTTAATTTGAGGGGGCTCAACTTAAATAAAAGTCCAGTCCAATTCATTCCATTCCCAATTAATCCATTCCAGTTCACCCATTAAATTCATTCCAGTTAAATAGAACTCGACCTTTCCGACCAGCACCTTTACCCGACCCCAAGGAGGATGGACCCCTGGCTACCCGAGTAATTATCATTCGTCACGGTCAAAGCAATTTCAATACCCGCCGGATTATCCAGGGGCGGTGCGATGAGTCGGTGCTCACTGACCTGGGGCAACAGCAGGCGGCGCGGGCGGGTCAGACCCTTCAGGGCTTATCCCTGGGGGCGATTTATTGCAGTCCCCTCCAGCGGGCGCGGCAAACGGCGGAGATTATTGCCAGCCAGCTGGGGGAGGCACCAGAGCTGAGTCCTAACGACCTACTGCGGGAGGTGAATTTGCCCCTGTGGGAAAAAATGTCGGTGTCGGAGGTACAGGAAAAGTTTAAGGACGCGTATCAGGTTTGGAAGCGTCAGCCGGAGCAGTTTTCCATGGCGCTGCCGGAGGGGGACTATTTCCCGGTGCTGGAGTTACGGGACCAGGCAAAGGAATTTTGGGAGGCGACCCTGGGCAATCATGGGGGGGAAACGATCGCGATCGTGGGTCACAACGGCATTAATCGCTGCTTAATTTCCACCGCGCTGGGCATTGAGGCGTCTCGCTATCAGTCTCTACTGCAAAATAACTGCGCCATTAGCGTGCTGAATTTTAAAGGGGGCTATCAAGATCAGGTACAGCTAGAGTCCATGAATTTGACGGCCCATTTGGCGGGGCTGGAGGGGGCGACGCCGATTCCAGAAATGAAGGCGGGCGATCGCGGCCCCCAGCTTGTGTTGGTGCGTCATGGGGAAACGGAGTGGAATCGCAAGGGGCAATTTCAGGGACAAATCGATATTCCTTTGAATGACAACGGTTTGGCTCAGGCGTCGAAAGCAGGGGAATTTTTAAAAGACGTGACGTTAGATATGGCGTTTAGCAGCTCCATGTCCCGTCCTAAGGCAACGGCGGAAGCCATTTTGAAACACCATCCGCCCATGGAATTGACCCTGCTGGATGGCATGAAGGAAATCAGCCATGGGTTATGGGAAGGGAAGTTCGAAGCGGAAATCGAAGCGGGCTATCCGGGTTTGCTAGAACAGTGGCAGACCAAACCGGAGACAGTGCAAATGCCTGAGGGTGAAAATCTTCAGGACGTGTGGGACCGGGTGGAGGTGACCTGGCGGCAAATTGTTGAGGGGGTTGCGACCCAACAGGAGAAGGCGGGGCGATCGCTGCGGGGATTGGTTGCTGCCCACGACGCCGTGAACAAGGCGCTGCTGTGTCAGGTGACGGGATTGGGACCGGAGAATTTCTGGAACTTTAAACAAGGAAACGGCGGCGTCAGCGTTATTTCCTATCCCTATGGCATCGACGGGCTACCCATGCTCCAAACCATGAATATTACCCACCACCTATCCGGCGAAATTCTAGATAAAACCGCCGCTGGTGCCCTCTAGGAGAGTCTCCACCTCCATTGAAGTAACCAGTAAGTGGATTAGCGAGGACTTAATTTGACCTTGACCCAAGATGCCCTAGTGAAAAATGTACGGGTACTGGATCCGGTTGCCCAAAGCGATCGCCTCGCCACAGTGTGGATCGCCAACGGCATTGTTGAGGCAATCAACCCGGATCTGGACACCGTTAACCCCATTGCCAACACCCCCGAGGCGATCGACGGACAAGGGTGCATCCTGGGACCAGCGCTGGTGGATTTGCATAGTACATTGAGCGACCCCGGCTACGAGTCGCGGGAAACCCTGGAAGAATTTTTGGCGGCGGCAACGGCGGGAGGCTTTGGGCATGTGGCCGTATTGCCTCATACGGAACCGGCGATCGCTACCCCCGCCCAGATTTACGACCTGCGTCAGCGCGTTCAAACCTTACGGCGTAATAATCCTGATTTAGCCCAATGTCTCCCCTGGGCAAGGGCCACCGTGGATCGCGCGGGCAACCAATTGACGGAGCTGGGGGAACTGCACCCCGCCGGAGCCGTTGGCTTTACCGACGCTCAACCTTCAACGAATCCGATTTTGAGCCGCCGCCTGTTAGAGTACACAGCCCCTTTAAACTGCCCGATCGCCTTATGGGCATGGAATCCAACGTTGGCGGGGAGCGGTCATTTATTTGAGGGTCCCGAAACCCTCCGCGCCGGTTTGGGAAAAATCCCCATCGCTGCCGAATCCGCCGTCGTTGCCAGCCAGTTGGAGTTGGGCGACTCTCACACGGCCCCCCTACACTTAATGCGCGTTGGCAGCGATCGCGCGGTCCAGCTGATTCGCCAGGGCAAAATCCGTAACGCCAAACTCACGAGCAGCACCACCTGGCTTTCCCTGGTGGTTCACACCGGTCATATCACCGGGGATACAAACCTAGTGGGCTGCCATTCTCCTGCCGCCCCCTACGATCCTAATTTCCATTGCTATCCGCCCTTGCCCCACCCTCGCCAGCGAGATGAGCTGATTCAAGGGCTGAAAGATGGGACGCTGGATGCGATCGCCATTGACCACCACGCTTACACCTACGAGGAAAAAACCGTAGCTTTTGGGGAAGCGCCTGTGGGCACCCTTGGTTACGGCTTAGCGCTCCCTCTGCTGTGGCAAGCCCTGGTGGAAACGGGGGACTTGGAGCCGCTGGAATTGTGGCGGGCATTGACCACAGGCCCCGCTGGGATTTTGGGGTTGGAGATTGGGGCGATCGCTCCGGGCACCCCTGCCAACCTGATCCTGTTCAACCCAAAGGAACCGTGGACCGTCACCGCTGACACCTTAAAAGCTCGGGCGACAAATACCCCCTGGCTTAACCGCACCATCCCTGGCACCATAGTTAAACAATGGCGATCGCTGAAGTCACTAGGGGCCGTCATCAATTGAATCCCTAAGTCAAGAGCCGTAAGGGTTTCAGCCCTTAGCCTTG
>CALCTI010000322.1 GCA_937894105.1 uncultured cyanobacterium | reverse complement strand
GAGCCCAACCAGCGCCTCTTGGAAAGACGTTACCCGGTCGTAATTACTAGCATTGCGGGCACAGAACCAGCCCAGTAGGGCAATCCATAAACCGCCGCCGCCGCCATTAAAGGTCGTAAACAATCCAAAGGCGATCGCTAACCACCCCAAAGCTAAACCGGTTTGCGCTGCCCAGTGGGTACCTTTGTAGCGACTACCGGTAATTTTCCACACAACAGCCTTTAAAATCTGCCCACCGTCTAGGGGCAAACCGGGAATCATATTAAACGCCGCCAACACAAAATTAATGCGAGCCAGGTTACCGACAATAATGGCGAGGGGACTTCCCTCCACCAAAAATTGGTTAAAGCCAAATAGTATTCCAAACAGGATAATGCTAACGGCGGGACCGGCGATCGCCACCGCAAAAGCCCGCATCGGCGTTTTCGACTCACTATCAATAGCCGCCATCCCGCCAAACATAAACAGGGTGATGGAATTAACCTTAATTCCCTGAGAGATGGCTACCGCGCTATGCCCCAGTTCATGGAGCAACACCGACGCAAACAGCAGCAGCGCCACCACTAAACCAATTCCCCAAGTCAGCAGCATGCTCCATTCTGGAAAGCGAGCCTTCCATTCCATGCTGTTGACAAAGGCAAATAAGGCAATGATTAAAAACCAGGAAGGGTCAATCAGTAAAGGTATGCCAAGAATTGAACCTACTCGAATACCAGAGCGCATAAAAGAAAAGCTGCAAAACGTGGAGATTAAACGCGGGCTGCGAGTCCATCTCGTTGGCGAAGAAGCCAGTGAATGAACTTGTTCTAGTCCCAGAGTAACGTCTTTTATTGCCCCCTGAACTCGGCAAGAATTGAGGTTTACCGACCTTGCAACCGTTGGTTTCCCTACATTTTCACCCTTCAGGCGCGCTGCCGAAGATCCGTGTTTTGAAACGTTATGTATAGAAAAATATCCAGGGACAATATTTGGAACTTTGGTATTTAGAACTTTGATACGGGGCGTGTCATAAATTAAATTCCAAAAGCCTTACGCAATGAGACGTACACGCCCTTTTGAATAAAAGCATGAGGGGTTAGCCCTTGCCGCTGTTGAGCCTGAGGTTTAATTGATGACAGCCCTAGGACGTGTCATCAATTAGGCGCCAGAAGCTTTACGCAGTGGGGAGTACACGCCCTTTTAAAATAAAAAATGCT
>CALCTI010000321.1 GCA_937894105.1 uncultured cyanobacterium | reverse complement strand
GATACTTAAACCTAGCCCATACCCCCTCCGTAACCCCTATCTATGCAACAACGCCCTTCCCATTACTAAATCACTCAAGGGCAAGACTCAAGGGAAAAAGACCAAAGGCAAGCGATCGCCCGCCCATTACGCTCACCCTGTTACATAGCTTAGGGTTTCAATTTCTTTGTGGGACTGCACCGCCTGGCTAATTTGTTCCGACATGTGGCGACAGTGATTATTAGCTTTTAGGGGCAGTTCTTCGTTACGAACAATAAAGTTCAGATTGATATTATCTGCATCTAACCCTTGCTCTTCTACCAAGACTTCTACGCTGACCAGCTCTGTAAAGCCCACCTGGCCGGGGTTTTCCTTTGCCAAAATATAATCTGCCCCGCTATGGACGATCGCCAAATTACAGACCTGTAGAATTTGGGGTAGCCATTGCGTAATTTGCTCCTGGGAACAGGGAATCGCGAAGGTACAGGTATAGCGAGCCATAGTGACGAGGGAAATTGAGACGCTAAAAAATTCCCCTCTATGATACCCAAGTCGTTTAGGCGATGGTGGGATGGCTAAGATTTGGAGTGATTATGTGGTTATGGGGAGACTGGGTGTGCAGGGACGATTGCAGGGACGATTAATTACGTTTGAAGGGATTGATGGGGCTGGCAAAACGACCCAGTTACAGTGGGTGCGCAGTTGGCTGACGGATACGGGCTGGGCGCGATCGCTGGTGGTAACGCGAGAACCGGGGGGCACTGTGATTGGGCATCACCTGAGATCTGTGCTGTTGCAGGTTGATGACGAAGGGTTGGACGATCGCGCCGAATTATTGCTGTATGCAGCAGACCGGGCGCAACATATTGCCCAGGTGATTGGACCGGCACTGGCGAAGGGTCGATGGGTTTTGTGTGATCGTTACACTGACTCGACGGTGGCTTACCAGGGCTTTGGGCGCGGGTTGGATATGGATTTGGTGGATCAGTCAGTGATGATGGCCACCCAGGGACTACGCCCAGATTTAACCCTGTGGTTTGATATGGCTCCGGAAGCGGCGGCCACTCGGCGGCAGGCTCGGGCGGGGGCGGGCGATCGCCTGGAGGCAGCAGGGCTAGAATTTCAGCAGCGCACTCGTCAGGGATTTCAGGCATTGGCAGCGCGCTATCCCGAGCGAATTATTCGGATAGATGCCGCTTTGGAGCCGGAGTCTTTGTTTAGGGTGGTGAATAAGATTTTGGAGCCGCGCTTAAAGCAGTGGCTAACAGAGGAGTTAGGGGAGGCGAGTTAGTGGGAGAGGCAGCAGCGATTGCCCCTTCGCCGTGGTTTGCTTCCCTGTTGGGGCAGAACCAGGGGGTGGTGCTTTTAGAGCGGGCGATCGCGCGGGACCATGTGGCTCCGGCCTATTTGTTTGCCGGTCCCGATGGGGTGGGGCGCGGGCTAGCGGCGCGATGTTTTGCCCAGCTGCTATTCTCACCCCCCGGCAGTTCCAGCCCCTCCCCGCGACTGATCAAGCGCATCCAGGAGGGCAACCATCCCGATTTGCTTTGGGTGGAGCCCACCTATACGGACAAGGGCAAGCTGATTCCCGTTAGCCAAGCGGCGGAGGCAGGCATTAAAACTCGGGCAGCGCCCCAAATTCGTTTGGAACAGGTGCGGCAAATTGGGCAGTTTTTAGGTCGTCAGCCGTTGGAGGCGGGGCGATCGCTGGTGGTGCTGGAATCGGCGGAAACCATGGCGGAGGGGGCAGCCAATGGACTCTTGAAAACCCTGGAGGAACCGGGGCAGGCGACGATTATTTTGCTCGCGCCCAGTGCCGATGCCCTGTTGCCCACCCTGGTGTCCCGGTGCGCCCGGATTCCCTTCCGGCGGCTGTCGTTGCCGGAGGTAAAAACGGTGTTACGCCAGGGGGGACACGATGAGGTGGTAAATCAGCCCCAGGTGCTGGCGTTGGCCCAGGGGAGCCCCGGCGCGGCGATCGCCCACTGGGAGAATTTACAGGGGCTGTCGGAGGAGTTGCGATCGGCGTTAGAACTCCCAGTGACGAACACGGTGGAAGCGTTGACGTTGGCCAAGCACATCACCAAGGAGTTGACCACGGATGGGCAAATTTGGCTGGTGACCTACCTGCAGCATCGCTATTGGTCGGCGATCGCAACAACCGGCGGTGGGGCGATCGGCACTGGAGAGTCTACCGCCAGTCCCATGCATTTAAGTCCAATGCATTTATTTGAACAAGCGCGACAGCAACTGCGAGGCTATGTGCAGCCACGCCTCGTATGGGAAGTGACGTTAATGAAACTGCGAGATTTCAGCCGTCGGTAACGTTACAAGGTGAAGGTGAAATCGTTGATTAACAGGCCGGGGGTGATGACGCCACCGATACTGCGATCTTCATACGTATCCGGATCGGGTACGAATTCAGCGGTGTCCGTTAGGGCAACCAAGTTGGGACCGAAGAAGTTGTACAGGCTGTCGTCAAAGCGCAGATCTTGAATAGGAGCTTGGATTTCACCGTTTTCGACCCAGAAGCATGCATAGCGAGTCATCCCGGTGATCCGTCCGCCGGGCTGATCGCTCCAATTTAAATAGTGCAAGTTGGACAGGTAGAGCCCACAATCCAGGGTCTGGAGAATATCTGACTCCGCAAGGGTACCGCTGGCGATGCGGGGCGATCGCATCCCTTCCCAGTAAGATGCCGCATTGCTTTTGATGCCGTATTCCTTCGCCGTGCGGGTGCTCACCAAAGTATTGCGCAGTTCCCCTTCCACAATGATGGGCACTTCCGGTGCGGACACTTCCCCCAGGTTGTTAAAGCGGGGCACGGTGCCCTGGGTAAAGTCTTCTACAAAGGTGAAGTGGTGGGATAGGGATTGCCCCTCCCGTAGTTTGGCGAGGGCGCTTGATCCCTGGCGCATGGAGGCTTCGCTGACCGCCCCCCAGGACAGCATAAAGACCAGCTCAGTGACCGCTGCCGGTGCGAGATAGGTGCGGTATTGTCCCGGTTTGATTGTTTTGAACGGCTGACTTTCTAGGGTAATGAGCTGGGTGCGCGATCGCTCCACCTGGCGCTCAAATTTCCGCTGATCCCAAGCCTGCCCAGCCAGGGATCCTTTCACCGCCCGCTCTGAGGGACCAATAATCGAATAATCCAAATCAAAGGTTTCGGTGGCAAACCAGTGGCGCTGCCCGGCAGAATTTCCAGTGGCTCGCACCACCGCCCCCGATGCGTAAATTCCTGTGAGATCAAAATCTTGATCGCTGCGTAACAGGGCATCGGCAGCCTGATCCGGGTCTAGCAATTGCCCCCCGTGGCGATCGCGGCTATTTCCCAGGTTGTCCGGCAATACCACGTAAGGGTCGGTGGGCAACTGGGGCAGTTCTCGGCGTAGTTCGTCCAGGGCCTCCACAGCGGCGGTCCGGTCCAGCTCGCGATCGCCCGTAAAAGGCACCGTCATGAGTGCGGTGCGATCACCATTAACCAGCTGTAACGCCACATAGCCAGCGCCAACGGTGCCACTTTGGCGCACCTTAGAATTGTTGAGGCGCATAAAGTGGCTGGATTCCCCCGAAAGCTCCAGCGATAGGTGTTCGTTAGGTTTGAGGGTGGCGATCGCGGCATCACACAGCCCGTTAAAGCCCTCTTCCCAGCCGTCAACGGCTCCCAGCCCAAATTTTTCTGGGGCACCTCTCTGCACGCTCATCCCGCTCCTCCAAACACTTCCACATTGTCAAAGGCACACACCGGCGACGCGTGCCCCACTCGAATCACCTGATTGGGTTCCCCTTTTCCACAGTTGGACGTGCCAAAAACCTGGAAAGTGTTGGCGTTCCCCACCTTCATCAAGCTACGCCAAAAGGAGCTGCTAATGCCGCGATAGTTAGGGTTGCGCACGGTTTTAGTTAGTTTTCCATCTTCAATCAACCGACCGTATTCACAGCCAAACTGAAATTTATTGCGATAGTCATCAATGGACCAGGACCGGTTGGCTTCCATGTACACCCCCGATTCAATGGATCCAATAATGTCATCGAAGCTAGCGTCACCGGGCTCTAGGTTGATATTTGCCATGCGGTCGATGGCAGGACGGTTCCAGGAAGACACGCGGGAATTCGCCACCCCAGGCACTTGCGATCGCTGCTGACTTTCGATGCTGCCCAGCCCCCGTTTCAGCACCCCGTTTTCAATCAAAAACTCCCGCGTCGCCGGAATCCCCACATCATCAAAGGCATAACTGCCCCGCTCTCCCGACACTGACAGATCAAACGTGACATTCATCAACGGCGAGCCGTACACCAGGGATCCAAAATCCGACAGTTTTACAAAGCTGGAGCCCGCATAGTTGCGCTCATCCCCCAAAATCCGATCCAGCTCCAGAGGATGTCCCACACTTTCGTGCAATTGCAACATCATTTGATCGGGAGCCAACACCAGGGTGGTGCAGGTGTCGGGGCACTCCTCAGCCGCCAGCAGCTCCACGGCTTGCTCACCGATACGTCGGGCTCGGTGGAACACCTCCGGATCGGCTAACCCATCCAAAGTTCCCTGGTGGGACCGGGCAGAATAGCCGTGGTCGGTGCGCTGTTGGGTTATAGTGCCGTCTTGGGCTGTGGCGATAAAATTGCTGACGGCAAGGCGAAACTGCTGATGCACGTCGGAGCCATTGGTGCTAACAAAGTAGTGCTCCGCATCAGTGATATCCACAGACGCTTTGGTTTGAATGATTTTGTCGGACACCTTTAGGGCATCGCATACCTGCTTCAATCGCCCCACCATATCCGCCACCGATAACGGCTCCTGGGAAGACTGGGGAGATTGATAAGTGCCAACTCCTTTGGGACGCACATCGGTAGAGAACTGGTATATACTCCAGCGAGAAGTGGCGATCGCCTGACGATAAGCTCGATTCGCAGCGGCTTGGATACTTTCTAGAGTCAAGCGATTGGTGGCCGCATAGCCAAACTGACCGTTCGCTAACACCTCCACCATGAGCCCGCGATCGCAAAAATGCCGGTTAGTTTGGGGGTTGCCATCACGAACGGATCGGGACGTGAGTTTTTCTGATATCAGCCGCAATCCCACCCAGTCCGCATCCAGATCTAAATAATCAAAATATTTCGATAATTCTCGGTCCATTACACCCACACATTGTTTGACTGTTAATGCTTTAGTAGATGCTTATCCCGTAGGGAAACTGAAGAGACTGACGCACTGAAAATCAGCGCGCAACCTTACCTAAGGTTAGTTCAATGACACAAAAGCAGTTTAAATCGGCATCTCCCCCTAACAAAAGAGGATTAAAGGAAAACATATGCCCTTTTTCGGGTGAGCATTGGACTTTTCTGCATTTGTCAGCCTTAGATTTTTTCCCACATCCCCTTATCGAGGGAGGCTTTATTTTTCAAAGCACTTTTCAACGTCGTCTAGGATGGTTTGAGCAGCTAAAATACCACGACCAGCCGACCAAACATCGCCCGCAACCTCGCAAACCAGACCGTTTTTTACCGCATTTAAATTGGACAGTAGGGGATCATTAGTCAACTCTTCAGCAGAGCCCGCATCCCAGTGTGGACTGTAAATCAAAAAAATAACGTCGCCGTCTGGGCTTTCAATATCTTCTCGGGAAATCTGCACGAAAAATTGGTCTTCATTACTTTGAATACTATTACGAGAAAAACCGATTTCTTTCAATATTGAGCCAGAAAAACTCCTCGGTGTTTGGGCAATAATTCCCTCTTCTGTGAGCACTAAAATCGAAACTTTGATGTCTTTTAGTTCAGCATTCAAAGATTGCTTCAACGTACTTACATTCATTTCATAGTCAGAGAGCAACTGTTCAGCTTTCTCTGATAGCCCTAGGGCTTGTGCAAAAAGTTTAAAATTATCTTTCCACTTCCAATCAAACCCAGCCCCTTCTACAAATACCGTTGGCGCAATTGCTAATAGCTGCGGATAAATGCTGGCGGAAATACTTTTTGACCCCAAAATTAAGTGGGGATTTAGGCGCAAGATGCCCTCTATGCTGGGCTGATTGTATTGGCCGATTACGGGAATATTCGCCGCCCGTTGACCCAAGTATGCCGGTGGTGATCCGTATCGAATCGTTCCGACTGGGTCTATGTCCAAAGCTAAAGCGGCATCCAAGGGTCCTGTGTCAATGGTTACCACTCGCGGCGATCGCAAAATGGGCACTTCAGTGGAGCCCATGGCGTGGGTAATGGTCTGAGTTGGGTCGGCTGCATTGGGCGACGCATTAGAGTCTGACTCTACGGACGACTGTTGTTGACAACCGACCATAAAAGCTAGGGTCATTAATCCCAGTAGCTTGGAGATGACAACTTTTCTTTTAATCGTTTGCGAATCAAAAGCGCTCATTTTTATTACCAATTTGGTCAAAAATTTCCACAAAAACTTCCACAAAAAAATTCCACAGCAATCCCAAAAAAAAGCTTCTTTTGCAGGCTTTTCTACAAAAGAAGCAGTCGTAAAAATAATTAGGGCCATTATCAATTAAATCTCAAGCTCAACAGCGGCAAGAGTTTTAGTCCCTAATACTTTTTGTTTAAAAGGGCATGTACTTTCCACTAGGTCAACTTCTAGAGTTCCATTGATGGCATACCCTCGCTATGAATTGACCACGGATTGAATCCGGTCTCAAGCACTTCTCCTAAAACTCAATTCGATAGCGCAGGCTAACCCTACGTCCAGGAGCGGCTGCACGACGGGATTCAACCCCTTCGTTGTTCAATATCTGAGTGGATACGGGTAAATATTGCTCATTGAGCAAATTACTGATGCCCAAGGTTAACAGCCCATCGCCGAGTTTAATGGAGCTTAGAAAATCTAAGGTCACGTACCCATCAAGATCGGTCGTGTCGATGCCATCGTTAAAGGAGCGATCGCGACCGCCCACCGCCAGAAGCTCTAGGCGATTGGTCCATCCTGGCGTGGTGTTGTTTTCCACGTAGGCACCAATTTTGATCGGCTTAATATTGACATTACTTGATGGCTCAAAGTTGCCGTCATCGTCTATGTCATCGTCGCCTTCGTTCCAACTAAACAACCCGCCCAAGCGCCACACATCGCTAGGTTGCCAATCGACCGTGGCTTCCACACCATAGTTTCGCTGAGGGGCGCGAACCACTCGCCCAAAGCCCGCATCGTCGATAGCAATTCTAGTACCCAAATCAGAGGAATTGTAAAAGCCAGTTAGGCTTGCCTGGATCCACCCAAAATCAGCCCGGATTCCAATTTCATAGTTATCGACTTTTTGGGGCTCCAGTCGTAAGTCGCTACCCAGGTCAAAATCGGGGCCAGAGGTCAAAATACTACCCACGTCGGGAATTGAAAAGCCCTGGGAGAAATTGGCAAATAGGGAAATTTCGGGAGTGGGACTGTACACAAGCCCCGCGTTAAAGGCAACGTCATCGAAATTAGCTTCGCCCCCTTGGCGATCGCGAGGGAGTTCATTCGTTGTAATAAATGCCAAGCGATAGTCTTCCACGGAAACGTCGATATTTTCGTAGCGAATACCGCCGCTAAGCTGAAACTGCTCTGAAATATCCCACGTGCCCTGGGCAAATAAGCCCACACTTTCCACATCGTAGGGACCGCCCTGGGTCAAGCTGTCGTCAACGATGTTAATTTCTTGATTGTTGTCAAAGTCATCGTTATCGGCCACGCGCAAGGGTCTGTCATTTCTTTCATTGGTGTAGTCAACGCCCCACAACACATTGAAAGCGTTACCAATGGGCGAATCGAGCTGTAAACGACCGCCCCACTCCGTGGCATCCAAACCCGTTTGCCATACATCAGGGAACGGTGAAAAGAGTTCGTTATCCAGAAAAAACGAGTTTAGTCGTAGGTCGGTCAGTCGCTGAATCAGTTGGCGATCGCGAAAATAAGCCTGGAAATCGAGCTGGGAGCCGAACACGTCTTCATTGCGATAGGTCAAGTTGACCACGTGATTCACCTGCTGGGGCTCCTCTTCGTAATCAATATCGCCGATACGAATGGCGCGCCCTTTCTGCAAGCCTGGAGTATCCACCACACTTTCATCGGGAAGAAACTGGGTGTCTAAGCTGTCGCGAAAGTAGCTATAAGTTAATTCCAGACGTTGCTTTTCGTCGAAGTTGTAGCCAACTTTTGCCAAAAGACCGAAGCGATCCGTATCGGTATCGTTAGTGGGTACGATGCGATCGCCCTCAGCATCAAAGAGGGAATTGACCGAATCAACGGAAATGGATAGCAAACCATCAAGGCGCTCACCGGATCCCGACACGCCCGCAACGATGTTGTAGCCAAAACTGTCGTCTCCAAAGGGATTCAGAGCAGTGGTAGTGCCCAAATCCAAGTTAAAAGCCACTGACTCTTCCGTCGGCGATCGGGTAATGATATTGATAATGCCGCCGGTGCCGCCGTCCCCGTAAATGGCGCTGGGTCCACGCAATACCTCAATACGCTCCACCACAGCCGGGTCAATCACCCGCAAATCGGCAGCATTACCGTTGCTGTTCGGCGTTTGGGGCACACCGTCAATCAACACCACACTGGGCC
>CALCTI010000320.1 GCA_937894105.1 uncultured cyanobacterium | reverse complement strand
TATAAATTTTGCGCTGCGAATTGTTCCTTACAAGTTGTCGTGTGGTCTTGATTTACAGCACGTAGGATTTACAGCACGCAGGGCTTATGGAAGAGGGTTATTGAATATTCTCGGTGGGGAAGGTGAGGCGATCGCCCACCGATAGCCATAAATCGTCGGTGGGCTCGGGAATTTTGGTGTTCACTGCCAGGCGATAGTAGTGCTTAAACTGATCGCGATTCGCCCAGGCGGGCAGCATGTGCTCTCGCTGGGTGGATAAGGTTTTTTGAAATTGGCGATCGCCCTCACCGGTCAGGGAATCGCGGGTGGGTACAATGCAGCGCTGACAGGGATAACATCCTAGAAAT
The DNA here is from genome assembly GCA_937894105.1 of uncultured cyanobacterium. Lineage (GTDB taxonomy): Bacteria > Cyanobacteriota > Cyanobacteriia > CACIAM-69d > CACIAM-69d > CALGDE01. Next base: position 1,141 of record CALCTI010000320.1, on the reverse strand, counting down.
GGCACCGAGCCAATGGTAAATGCCTTGAACGTGCCGGGCGCGTCGTAAAGACGGTCTTCCCAAAAGGCGGGAACACCGTCAATTTCCAAGTTCGTGCGAAAGCGACGGCGCAGTTCCTCCACCGATAGGTAGGGATACCACGCCGCAACGGTTTCTAAGGTGGCGGTGCTGACAATGGTGGGCCCCGATGCGCGCAAATCATCGGTAAAGCTACTTTCTTTACACTGGCGCAGTTTGACCGGCTGCTGGAGATATCGCCCCATCCAGGTGATGATGTGATCGCGCTCGTGGTCTAAGGAAAAGGTGGAGCGATCGCCATGCCCCTGGACGCTTAGGGTAACCTTTCGCTGCTCCAGATCAAAGGTGGCTCGCAATCGGTGAATAGCGCTACTACGCTTGCCGTTAATCCAGTAGCCCTTTGCATTCACCAGCCCAAACTCGCGATCCGCATCGAGGGTCCCTGTGGAAGATACACGCACTCGATCCACGGAAACCCCGTCTAGGGCATTTACCGGAAAAATATCAATGCGGGCTAAGTGAGGGCTGTCCATGAATCTTACCCAAGGTGCTACGCCAAAGGGAATAGGGGAAGATCATCAGGAATCAGCTAGAAAGCTAACGAGGGTGACGGGAGGATCGGTCCCCTAAAAGTTGCCGAAAATTAGGAGTGAAACGTTAGAAATAATCAGGGTGTAGAAGCAACAAACCACATAACCCTACTGTTGGGCCGTGTCGATGGTGCCAATAAAGCCCAACTCACGAAGTTGTTGCCCCGCCTTGATTCCTAAATCACGGGTTGGGGACTGGCTGCCGATAATTTGCACTAGCAGGGGGATAGCAAGTTCCGGTTTTCCCTGGTAGCGGTGTACTAGTGCCAGGCGATAGGTGGAGCGATCGCGCTCCTGAGCTGCATCCAAAGCACGACGACGTTGGTCTTCAGAAATTTGGTTGTCAATGCCTGAGTAGGCACCAGCAAGCTGCTGGTGGAAGTTGGAAAGCTGGTTAAAAATCTGCCGTGCCTGGCGCAAACGCTCTTCTGCCAGACCGTAATTTTGGGCAGAAACCGCAGCTTCAGCTTCGGTCAGTAACTGGGCCCCCCCTTCCAAGCTCAAAACGCTGGTGGTTTGTTGAACTTGATCAA
>CALCTI010000319.1 GCA_937894105.1 uncultured cyanobacterium | reverse complement strand
CACCGCCCCAAAGGAATTATTGAGATTCGCCCCCGAATAAATCACCGAAATCGGCACCGTATAAACCCCAAAATAATTCAACTCCTGAAGCTGCACCGCATAATTGACAAATAAATGCCGCGCCACACTAGGAGTTACCCGATCCAAATTATCGAAAATAAATAAAAATCCCTTCAAATTAGAATTTTTTGCACACAACTTCCGATGGGCATCCGCCAACAGCAAATTTAAATCCGCCTGCAACCGAGATACGTTACGCTCTAAGATCTGGCGGATTACCATCTTTTGCTTATTGGATCCCTTAATAGTAGCCAACAGCTTTGTCATCAACTTCGACAAAAACGGAATCGTCGCCCCAGCCTCCGCGATCGCCTCCACCTTCACCGACTTTTCAACGCTTTCTTCCGACTCTTCAGTAATCTCCAGAAACCAACGCTCAAAGCTGTGGAGTAATTCCCCATCAAAGGATAATTTGAGCGATCGTAACTCCGCTTCCAACTTGCGAATAATCACCAAATAAATATCCGTGTAGCTGGCATCATTCAGATCCAACTCCTCATCCGCCTCGATATAAATCGAATGGTAATCCTCATCCAACTGTCGCTGAATTCGCCGTAATTCCGTACTCTTGCCACAGCCTCGATGCCCCGTAAACAAAACCGTACTAAACTCCCCCGGCAACTTCAGCCTCAGCTCCGTACTCACCGCATCTACCGTGTCGCTATTGCGCACATCGGACAAGTTGGCGTAATAGCGCTCAAAATCCTCCGGCGTCGTAATCGGCTGAACATCACACAGCCGAAAAGCAGCGGGTAAATCAGTGGCACGATCAGGGGGCAGATTGCTCACGAAAAATCCTTAAAATCGTTTTATTTAGTGTCCTTAAGGAGCATTGTAGGCGGCAACCTAGGGTTTATTTTGATTACCCGCTCTGCTAAATCACCACAGCCGTAGACACTTCCTGACGCAAGGCATCCACTGTCCAAGTGTGCAAATCATTGAGGGAGCGATCGCGATAGCACCCATAGCGCTCCTTCTTGTTGCGCACCTTCTCAGCCAGGGGAGGAATAATACCAAAGTTGGGCGGCATGGGCTGGTAATGCTTCGGCGACGCAGAACTAATAAATTCAAACAGCGAACCCGCCATCGTCGTCGTGGGCATCACCACCGGTTCCAAACCCTGAGCTAACCGCGCCGCATTGGTCCCCGCCAGCCAACCACCCGCCGCCGCCGCCGTATAGCCTTCGGTGCCCACCAGTTGCCCGGCCGCTAAGAGGTGCGATCGCGATTTAAATTGCAACGTCGGCTTCAACAACTCCGGTGCATTCAAAAACGTATTGCGGTGCATCACCCCCATGCGCACAAACTCCGCATTTTCCAACCCAGGAATCATGCGGAACACCCGTTTTTGCTCCCCCCAACGCAAATTCGTCTGAAAGCCCACCATATTCCACAGCTGCCCTGCCTTATCTTCCTGGCGCAGCTGCACCACCGCGTAAGGGCGCTTCTCCTTATTCTCCGGCGCGCGAAAATCCCCCAGCCGCGCAGCAAACAATCCCACCGGCTTCAGGGGACCGTAGCGCATTGTGTCTTCTCCCCGCTGGGCCATTTCTTCAATGGGCAAACACGCCTCGAAAAATTTCGACGTCTCCCGGTCAAAGTCCTTTAGCTCTGCCTGTTCCGCCGTAGAAAGCTCCGTCCAGAACGCCAAATACTGCTCCCGATCCATGGGGCAATTGAAATAGGCTGCCTCTCCCTTGTCATAGCGAGACGCCAGAAACGCCACGTCTTTATTAATAGATTCGCCGACCACAATGGGACTGGCTGCGTCAAAAAAGCTCATATAGGCTATGCCCGTCACCCGCTGCAAATCGTCGGTCAACGCCGGACTGGTCAACGGACCCGACGTAAGCACCGTGATGCCATCGTCAGGAATGGTGGGTATTTCTTCCCGTCGCAGTTCGATCAGGGGATGCTGATCCAGAGTTTGGGTCAGGTCGCCCCCAAATTGTCCCCGATCCACTGCCAAAGCTCCTCCCGCCGGTACTTTGTGCTCATCCGCTTTGCCGATGATGATGGATCCGAGGCGGCGCAGTTCTTCGTGGAGGAGTCCGGCGGCGCGATCGCTCGACTGGGCCCCAAAAGAATTGCTACACACCAGCTCTGCCAACTGTTCCGTATGGTGAGCGGGCGTCTGCTGCACCGGACGCATTTCCCACAAAATTACTGGCACGCCAGCATGGGCAATCTGCCAAGCCGCCTCAGTCCCCGCTAAACCGCCGCCGATAACATTGATAGGTTTCATAACTTTAGGAGCAAAAAGATTAAGCCCCTCGCCCCAGGGAAAGGGGTTTGGGGTCAGGGCAGCCAGGGATTTTAGCGATCGCTAGCGATAGTTATTGAACTGCAACGGCACGGGCCAATCCCCACTACGAATCAAATTCATGGCCGCCTGTAAATCATCCTTCGATTTTGCCGACACCCGCACCGCGTCCCCTTGGATAGATGCCTGAACTTTCTTCAGCTCATCACGAATGGTCTTGCTGATTTTCTTAGCCAGTTCCTTATCGATACCCTTGACCAAGTTGATCGTCTGAGTCACCCGACCGCCGCTCGCCGTGCCCGTCGGACCGTAGTCAAACATTTTGAGGTCTAGCCCCCGCTTCCCAGCTTTTTGGAACAGCATTTCCCGCACGGATTTGAGCGTCATGCTGTCCTTGGTTTCAATTTCTAAGGCGTCGCCCTTCTGCTCAATAGTGCTGTTGCTGTCTTTCAGGTCGTAGCGACTTTTCAGCTCGCGACGGGTTTGGTCCAGGGCGTTAACCAATTCCTGCTGGTCAAAATCGCTGACGATATCAAAAGAAGAAGTAGAAGCCATTTTTATTGCGTTTTTTACACAGTGAATGAAGAGAAGCGCCGACGTGGCAAGCAGCTACCCTTAGGTGGGGAGGTTGACCAAGCTGGTGTAGAAGAGGCTGATGGTGGCGGCGGAACCGATACCAAAGGAGAGCGATCGCAACGGCGGCACGTTAGCAATGTAAAACAGGGAAAACAGCAGCCGCCCAATCACAAAAGCGATCGCCGCCCAAATCACTGTCTCGCTACTTTGGTTGGTCACATAGGCAGTCAACGCCGCCGCCGTATAGGGCATAAAGGTTTCAAAGGAGTTCTGATGAGCCCACACTGCCCGCTTACCATAATCTGGTAGCTTCTCAAACAGGGCGCGGGGTGCTCCAAAATCCATTCCCGCTTGGAACCGGGCGATCACCACAAAAAAGTAGGGGAAGTAAATTAATAATGCCGCCGCCGCGATCGAACCCAGCAAAATCTGCGGCGTAGACAACCCAAACGTCACCTGCGAAACCGTAATTTGCGGCAGAGAAATCTCAACCATGACCATATTCCCCACATCCAAGAAAGGTGATTCTGGACTACTTTAACTGGTATTCGGCGTCCTTCGGGCGTCCTGAACGCTTTAAGCCAGCGAAAAGTCAGTCAGACTAGGGCGTGTCATCAATTAAACTCCAGAAGCCTGATTCGGGGGGAAATACACACCCTTTCAAATAAAAAATACGGGGGGCTGAAACCCTCACCGCTATTGGGCTTGAGATTTAATTGATGACAGCTCCTAGTCAAAGTAGAACAAAGTCACAACCCGCCGCAGCTCTTCTGCTTCCTGACAGGTTTTTAGCAACGTTGTACTGTCGTGGAATGCAAAGCAAATTAATTGCTGACACCGGGAAATAATTTCCTGATTACATAGGGAACTCGCCTCAGCCAGGGACATATCATTGTTGCGGCTGTTTTCCACCAGGTGCATCACGTTTTCTAACTGCGATCGCGACTCCTTCGGTTGGCGCTCTAAACTTTGGGGCAAAATGACCGTTAACAAGTTCACATCTGCCCGCATCGCCCCGCGAATCGCCGCCGCATTAGTCCCCGTAGCGCCCGACGTAATCACATAATTTCCCGAAAGCACCAGCGCATAGCTCAAGGTTTCAATTAGCTGCTGATGTGTAATCGGTACGTGGCGCGATCCCAAAAGAGCAATACGCTTGGATCCGGTTTGCTGAATGGCAGCCAGTTCCTGTAAAAAATCGTCAACTCTTGGGATATCGAGGGATTGGCTCAAGGACGCTACCCGAATTTACGTTCAAACAACGGTGTTATTCTATCAGACACTTTCACATTGGCACTTTGCCCCAAAGTCTATCCCAGGGAGCGAAAAAAGGTGATATATCGGTGGGTGCAACCACTTTCACATTGGCACTTTGCCCCAAAGTCTATCCCAGAGCAACCTCACACTTACTTTCCAGATACTTATTTTCCAGAACCAAGAACGCTAAGCTCTAAGCCTGTAAAGATCATCTCTAGGCGCGAAAGATCATCGCCCACCCAACGTTAGCGAAAGGGCACGCAGCGTCAGTGAAACTAAATACGCCCTGCCCATGTCCCCATTGATCCCAGGATTCGATCCTACTTAACCCTCAGTTTTTAAGCGAATTTCAAGCGAAATTTTGGAATGCCTGTTTATCCTGAGCCTATCCACCAAGACCATTCAATATCGTTTACGAAACCCCAAAGCCCCCTTAAGCG
>CALCTI010000318.1 GCA_937894105.1 uncultured cyanobacterium | reverse complement strand
ACAAGATTTTCTCAGCTTTTTCGCCAGTGTGGTCACCGCATTTCAACACACAAAATCCCAACACACAAAATTTCAATTCATAAAAAATTCCCTAACCGTTCGGCAATCACCGCCGCAGCTAGGGAATTTTTGATTGTTTTTCCACTGTCTCTCTGCCCAGAGAGCAGTTTAGGGGGTGCACCCTAGGACATGGCTTGAATGATGTAGTCGAAGTAGGGAGCAGCTTCGGCGGCGTCTTCAGGGATCAGCAAGGCCAAGGATGCGTTTTTCAAGCACTCAATGGCGATCGCCATACCGGGTACGGGAACGCCCAAAGAGTTGTACATTTCCCGGACGCCAATAATACCAATGCGCTCGATGGGGTCTTTGTCGCCAGACAGTAGACCGTAGGTCACCAGGCGCAAATACCAACCGTAGTCGCGCAAACACTGGGCTAGCTCACGCTGACCGTACGCGTTAAAGCCGGGGGCGATGTCGTCTGGGCGACGCTGCCACCGGTTACGACTCGACTCTTGAACAATTTTATTTTCGTTCTCGGTCAAAGTTTTGACGATGCGCACCCGTTGCTCACCGGTTTTTAAAAAGCTTGAAATATTGCTTAGCTCACCGCTGCTGGGATAGCGCAGTTCATCGTCTGCTTTAAGGATGACTTGGCTAATGACACTCATAGTGGGATTCTTCGGGTGTTTCTCATTACTTTACCAAGGTTTTTAAGGGCACTCGCTAAATGCCGCGATGGTAAAGGGTCGCAGCGCTGAGTTTTTTTACATTTTTGCCCGTCGCGACTAGTGTAACGCCACTTTCGCGCCCTTAAATCATGGCGAAACATTATTTCGCCATGTAACGTTTTCCCAGAATTGAAGGAAAACATCCTCCTGGAAGTCTCATTAGAGAAGTCTCATTCAGGACTTACGCAAAATCCCAGAGCCCCTCACCCTAAATCCCTCTCCCTGAGGAGAGGGGCTTCAGAAAAGCGTTTTTAGACCCGTGTTTGCTCCCCTTTGTCTTGGGGAGAAGGGGCTGGGGGATGAGAGAATTCCCATTCTGCGTAAGTCCTGCCATTAAAATAATTGTGCGTCTTAAATTACGCATCTCAAGTTTTGCGTTTTAAACGTTGCCCTTCGCTCACTTTTCAAGTTCTTGTTCCGCCCATGCTCGAACTCCACTGTCATACGACTTTTTCTGATGGAACTTTGACGCCGACGGAGCTGGTGGCAGAGGCGGTGAAACGAGGGGTGCGAGTGTTAGCGATTACCGACCACGACACTTGTGGGGGCTGGCAAGAGGCGATCGCCGCCGCCGAAACCTATCGCCCCAACTACGACCTGACGATTGTGCCGGGGCTTGAGCTAAGTACGATACACCTGGGGCGATCGCTTCATATCCTCGGCTTTTACCCCGATCCCAAGGCGCTGGATGGTCCGCTTTTGGAGCGGGCCGCGGGCCGCTGGCGGCGGGCACAAAGGATGGTGGAGGTGTTGGACTCGCTGGGATATGCCATTGAAATGCCGGAGCTGCCGTCGGGCGCTGTGCCAGGACGCCCCCATATTGCCCAGGCGCTTGTGGATGCGGGGCATGTGGAATCGGTTAATGACGCCTTTCGAGCGTTACTGGGGGACGGTAAGCCTGCCCATGTGCCCTACGAGCCCTTTTCTGCGGAGGAGGGCATCCAGCTTTTGCGCCAGTGTGGAGCCGTGCCGGTGTGGGCCCACGCTTTTCTCTTCAAGGGCGGCAGAATTGGCAATATCTTGAAAGTCTTGGTGGCGGCAGGATTGATGGGGCTAGAGGTGTATCATCCGGGGCACAGCGTCAGCGACCAGCGTCAGTTGCGGGAATGGTGCGACCAGTTCGGCTTAATAGCAACGGGGGGGAGTGACTATCACGGTCCTAGAAATAAGCATGTTGCAGGCGATCGCTCAGGGTTAAATCGATTCGAACTACCCACGGACCTACTCCTACCTATCCAGAAAGCAGCGGCACAGCTAAAGGCACAGTAAGCGTTGATACCTTCTTAGAGCGGACCTTTTGGTCGTTAGGTAAGAGTCCCAAGGCAAGCGATCGCCCTACGCAACAATTTCGATTAAGGTGCCACTGCCAATAAACTCATAGATTTCATCCACATCTTCATTGGTCAGGGAGACACATCCCAACGTCCAGTTTGATCGTTTTTCAATATCTGACTCTGACCCTTCCGGTATGCCGTGGATGCCAATTTCTCCACCAATGGGAGCATTCCATGCCAGGTGACCGGAAAACTTTGCTTGAAAATGTTCACGCCAGGATTCTGCCCTGGGATAGTCCAACCAAATAAATTTTGACCAGCCCACGTGGGGGTAAAGATCGCGTACGAAATACACCCCCTCCGGTGTCTTTTGGTCTCCTTCCCGGAGCTTGTCCCCTTCAGGAGAACCACCAAAAACAACGGGATAAGACTTGATGGGCTTGCGATCGCGAAAGATAGTCAATCGGTATTTTGACTTCTCCACCAAGATCGTTACGTTACCCTCCCCGGTCTCTGCCCCTAAAAGCTGCTGCAAAGGGGTGTCACTGTTTAAAAGAACGTCGTCATCCGGCTCGCCTAACTGGGGATGAAAAGCTGGTTCCGAGGGAAAAAATGAAAGCCAAATCACCGATGGCAGATCGGTAAGGGGCATCAGAAGACCGGTCCTTGCCAGCAGAAAGTAGGCGGTTCCTCCTCCCATCAAGATCAGGAGAGTCGTAAGGCTCAGAATCTTCTTTTTTAACGCTGTCAGGTGCATCTTGATCAGGGCTAAATTAATTTGAATTATCGGATTATCGGCGGATTGGCTGCTGCAGGGAGCAGTGCGGGACTTTGACGCTGAAATTGATTTGATTCTGGCTCAAGAAAAACTGCACCCTGGAATCATCACGATTTCAATCGTTTTGTAGGGGGAAGGCAAAGTGTACTGTGATTCGATTGCACTTGATTTATGATCATTGCACTTACCCGTAATCCCCCTTCCTAGAGAGCGATCGCCCCAATGGCAGCACCTGCAATCACTGAGCCGAAAACCGCCGTAGATCAGCTTTTGAGCGCCGATATTAATCGTCCGGGACGCTATTTGGGAACGGAATATGGCTCTCACCATAAGCCTTGGGATTCGGCGACGGTGCGGTGGGTGTTGACCTATCCAGAAATTTACGAGGTGGGCGCGTCCAACTTGGGGCATGTGATTCTCTACAACATACTCAATACTCAGCCACGACAACTGTGCGATCGCGCCTATCTGCCCGCGCTGGACCTGTGCGAAAAACTCAAAGCCAGCAACACCCCCTTGTTTGGGGTGGAAAATAAGCGTCCCCTGACGGACTACGACATTTTGGGATTTAGCCTGAGCTATGAGCTGGGGGCGACCAATATTTTAGAAATGCTGACCTTGGCCCAGGTGCCCCTCACCTGGAAAGAGCGCAATGGGTTAGGGCAGGGTAGCGATTGGGGCTGTCCACTGATTTTTGCGGGGGGACAAACGGCCACGTCCAATCCCGAGCCCTATGTGAATTTCTTCGATTTTGTGGTGCTCGGTGACGGCGAAGAGGTGTTGCCGGAAATTGGGTTAGTGCTCGACGAAGCGAAGGAAAACGGGCTAACTCGCCAGGACACCCTGCTGGATTTGGCCCAGGTGCCCGGTGTGTATGTGCCCCAGTTTTATTCCATGGGTGCGGATGGGGCAGTGCATCGCGATCGCCCCGATGTGCCCGAGCGAATCCTACGCCGGGTCGCCACGCCAATTCCCGCCTACTCCATCGGCTTAGTGCCCTACGTGGAAACGGTGCACGATCGCCTGACCATGGAAATCCGACGGGGCTGTACCCGGGGCTGTCGCTTCTGTCAGCCGGGAATGCTTACGCGACCGGCGCGGGATGTGGCCCCCGATGAGGTGGTGGACGCGGTGGTGGAAGGAATGCAGAAAACGGGATTTAATGAATTTTCGCTGCTGTCCCTAAGCTGCTCCGATTATTTGGCATTGCCCGCCGTGGGATTAGAAATTAAAAACCGTTTATCTGGCGAAAATATCTCCCTTTCTTTGCCCAGCCAACGGGTGGATCGATTCGATGAAAATATCGCCAATATTGTGGGTGGAATTCGCACCAGCAGCCTAACGTTTGCGCCGGAAGCGGGAACCCAACGCCTTCGAGACATTATTAATAAAGGGCTAACGAACGCAGAATTACTGAGGGGAATTAAGACCGCCCGTGAGCAGGGATGGGACAAAGTTAAGCTCTATTTTATGATCGGTTTGCCGGGAGAAACGGACGCGGACGTATTAGGAATTGCCGAAACGGTGCGATGGCTTCAGCGGGAATGTCGCATGGAAAATCGCCGCCGTATGGAGTTTAATCTCACCATTTCCAACTTCACTCCTAAACCCCATACCCCCTTCCAATGGCATTCGGTTTCTATTGCCGAATTTCAGCGCAAACGGCAGATGTTGGCGGCGGAATTGCGCACCATTCGCGGGCTAAAAACGAACTATACCGACTATCAAATTTCCGCTATGGAGGATTTTGTCGGTCGGGGCGATCGCCGTTTGGGAGCCGTAGTTAAACGGGCGTGGGAGCTGGGAGCCGGGATGGATGCCTGGTGGGAAAGTGTGGAAAAAGCCCACGGTGCCTGGACCCAAGCCATTGAAGAAGCGGGGCTGAGCTGGAAATATCGCCAGGTGGAAGCGGGCGAATGGAAGCTCTTTGAAGAGGGCGAAGGGGATACGGACGAGGAGCGCATGACCGGTGTGGAAATGGACTGGGAGGCGATCGCCCAAGCCCCCCTACCGTGGGATCACCTAGACACGGGCATCGATAAACAGTGGCTGGTGGATGATTTGCGCAATGCCCTAAAGGCGGCGGTGGTACCCGACTGCTCCTTTGATGCCTGCTCCCACTGCGGCGTTTGCGGCCTCGACTTTGGTCATAACATTATCGTCAAGCCCCCAGAAATCCCCGAATTTACCGGACACTTCAAGCCCAACACCACTCGCGCCCAGCGCCTACGGTTCCGCTTCGGCAAACAGGACGACATGGCACTGCTGGGGCACCTGGACCTAATGCGCCTCTTTGATCGCGCCCTTCGCCGAGCCCATATTCCCCTTTCCTTCACCGGCGGCTACCATCCCGGTCCCCGCATCGTCCCCGCCAACGCCCTGTCATTAGGCATCACCAGCAGCGGCGAAATTCTGGACATTGACCTAACGGAAGAGCTGGTTCCAGAACAGGTGCGGAGCCGTCTAGCGAACGAGCTGCCCCCCACCCTGCCCCTATATTCGGTGGAAGCCATCGATGTGAAAGGTAAGGCCGCGTCTCAGCTTTTGGACAGTGCTATCTATAAAATTGAAGTGGCGATCGCCCCAGAAATGGAGGACGCTGAAAATGAAGATGAAGCGCCTAACTTAGTGCCCATCGAAACCCCAATGGTTACTATTAGCACTTGGCAAAACTGGATTGATCAAGTGCTGGCTGCTGATAGCTGGGAATGGGAAAAACTCACTAAGAAAAAGAAGAAAAAAGTTGTTGATATTCGCCCTTGGCTTTTAGATTTAGCGATTATTAATAATAAGGAATCTGATGGAGAGGTTGGGGCGATCGCCTTGAAATTCACCGGACTTTGCCGCAACGATGGCACCGTTCTCCGCCCTGAATTAATTCGCTGGTTATTAGAGAAAGTAAGCGGTAAACAATTAACTCTAAAGCGCATTCACCGTGAATTACTAATGTTGAACTAATCGTTGTCTGATTGCTGACTGGGATCGCTCCACCCCATGTCCTACAGCGAATTTACTCTCAAAAGAGTTAAGCAAAAAATCGACCTTAAAACGGTAGAAAATCAATCGCTATTTTCAGAGGTGCAAGGCTTACAAATTAGCGATTACCTAACGCAAACATTGAAGCGTAATTTACCCCTTGCGTTAGCTATCAATACGGAAAAAGCACGCTCTGAATTAATTATCATTAATATGCTGCTAGAGGATCAAGAAAGGGCGTCTCGAAAAATTAGTTTATTTTCGGGAATTGATTTTAATGTGGATAAGGATCAGGGGTTAACGGGATTTTGTGACTATATTTTGGGACAGTCGGAAGAGCAGCTTTACTTGGATGCCCCGGTGGTGGCGATCGCTGAAGCAAAAAACGAGAATATCATATCTGCCTTAGGTCAAGGTATCGCAGAAATGTATGCCGCTCAGATTTTTAACCAAGCAGAAAATCATCCTATGCCCTGGATTTACGGAGCCGTCACCACAGGCGATGAATGGAAATTTCTAAAGCTTAAAAATAGGGCAGCTTACATTGATCGAGATAGCTACTACATGAGTAAAATCGACAAAATTCTCGGAATTTTAATCGCAATAGTCGAGCAGTAAGCTTATTTTCAGACACTGTTTCGAAATTAAAAACTCGCCTTCAGAAGGATAATTCGAAGGCGAGTTTTTCTAATTAAATTAATGGGAAATGACAAGTAAGGAATTACATACCCGGTAGGTTTAAGCCCGCCGTCAATGATTCCATTCGAGTGCGCATGGTTTCGGTGGAATTGCGATAGGCGTCAGCCATTGCCGCGTATACCAAATCAGACAGCACGTCTGCGCCTTCTTCTAGGGCTTCCGGCGAAATGACCACCTTTTTGGGTTCCTGGTTACCGCTCATGGTTACGGTTACCATTCCACCGCCA
>CALCTI010000317.1 GCA_937894105.1 uncultured cyanobacterium | reverse complement strand
AGGTGGCAGCCGACCCCAGCCGCATTGTGATTACCACTGCTTTGCTCAATAATTCTGTCGAAATTAAAATCCACGACAACGGTCCAGGGATTCCCGCCAACATCCGCGATCGCCTCTTTGACCCCTTCTTTACCACCAAACCCGTAGGCAAAGGAACCGGTTTAGGGCTATCCATCAGCTACCAAATTGTCACCGAAAAACATGGGGGCACCTTGACCTGCACTGCACCCGACAGCGGCGGCACCTGCTTCACCATCTTGATCCCATTTCGCCAACCCTCTTGAGTCCATAAGGACCAAGGTGCCCCCAACTCGCCTTGCTAACCTAACCTTAACTAGATCCCTAGGGACTAAAAATGTTTCAATACCCAAAACTAGCGGCATCATAAATTTAAGGCCGCGTTATTGATTCCTTTTAAGACAGTCCTTGAGATCCCGAAGGATTCACCTATGCAAACCCTGCCCAAACCCCCGAGCAAATCCCAAGAGAATTCCGTTGATACCCTCGTTGACAATCCGCTCTTTGACACCACGATCCACCGGAGAAAAACTCGACCGGTAAAGGTAGGTGACATCACCATTGGCGGCATCGCTCCGGTGGTGGTCCAGTCAATGATCAATGAAGACACCATGGACATTGACGGTTCGGTGGCGGCAATTCGACGACTCCATGAGATCGGCTGTGAAATTGTGCGGGTGACCGTTCCCAGCATTTCCCACGCCCGCGCCCTCGGCGATATCCGCGCCAAGCTAGAAGACACCTACCAGCCGGTGCCTCTGGTGGCGGACGTTCACCACAACGGCATGAAAATTGCCCTGGAGGTGGTCAAGCACGTAGACAAGGTACGCATCAACCCCGGGCTGTATGTGTTTGGCAAACCGGATCCAGGTCGCACTGAATTTACTCAAGAAGAGTTTGATGCGATCGGGGTCAAAATCCGCAAAACCCTAGAGCCCTTGGTTACCAGCCTGCGAGACCAGGGCAAAGCCATGCGCATCGGCGTTAACCACGGATCCCTCTCAGAGCGCATGCTGTTTACCTACGGCGACACCCCCCTAGGCATGGTGGAATCGGCGCTGGAATTTTTGCAAATTTGCGAAGACATGGATTTTCGCAACCTGGTTGTTTCCATGAAAGCCTCGCGGGTGCCCGTAATGCTGTCCGCCTATCGGATGTTGGTGCACCGTATGGACCAGCTAGGCATGGACTATCCCCTGCACCTGGGAGTGACTGAGGCGGGGGACGGCGATTATGGTCGCATTAAATCCACTGCTGGCATCGGCACCCTGTTGGCGGAAGGGCTGGGCGACACCATTCGTGTTTCGTTGACGGAAGCGCCCGAAAAAGAAATCCCCGTTTGCTACAGCATTCTCCAGGCGCTGGGGCTGCGCAAAACGATGGTGGAGTACGTGGCTTGCCCGTCCTGTGGGCGTACCTTGTTTAACTTGGAAGAGGTGCTGCATCAGGTGCGAGACGCCACCGACCACTTGACCGGCTTGGATATTGCGGTGATGGGCTGCATTGTGAACGGTCCCGGCGAAATGGCCGACGCAGACTATGGCTATGTGGGGCGGAATCCTGGCTATATTGCCCTGTATCGCGGTCGGGAAGAGATTAAGCGGGTGCCTGAAGAGGACGGCGTGAAGGAACTGATTAACCTAATCAAGGCAGACGGACGCTGGGTTGAGCCTGAGTAAAGTGTCTTAGGTTATCAGTGGAGAAAAATCCTAAGGTGGCTCTTTGGTTCTTTAGCCATGCGTTTCTCCTGGGATGGATATCTAGAAAACCCTGGGGCATCGCCGAACGTTCTCAGGCATTGCGCCTCATCAGCGGCTCGCGCAATGCTCCAAAGGTAGGGTGCGTCACTAATGCACCCGCATCAAAAGCTTTTCTTTTTTAACGCTGCTGAATAGGGGTATGTTTTCGCAAAGTTCCAAACGAGGTTTCGTGGCTTTCGGTAATCGGTTCATAG
>CALCTI010000316.1 GCA_937894105.1 uncultured cyanobacterium | reverse complement strand
CAAGGACTCCGGCGCGGATTCGGTGCTGGCAAGATTATTTGCGCAGCTTAAAGCGGACGGTATGGATCCGTCTAACCACGGAGTTTGGCTACAGCAGGGGTACCAACATTTGGGGAGCTACAAGGGGACGGTGCCTCGATCGGCGGCGTCGTTGGCCAAGGTGGCCACATCATTGGCGGCGCTGGAAAAGTGGGGCGTTGAGCATCGATTTGTAACCCAATTTTGGACCGACGGGGAGATTCGCGGCGATCGCCTGGTGGGAAATTTAATTGTGGAGGGGGGCGGCGATCCGTTTTTTGTATGGGAAGAAGCGATCGCGGTGGGGCAGGCGTTGAATCGGCTGGGTATTCGCCAGGTTACTCAGGATCTGGTGCTGACTGGGCAGTTTAATATGAATTTTTTGCCCGATCCCCAAGACCCGGAACGGTTTCCCAAAAATTACGCGGGTGAGCTGTTGAAAATTGCCCTGGATGCAGGACAGTGGACGCCGCCGGTGGAGAAAATTTTTGCTGACGCCGCTCCCACGTTGGAGCAGGTGAAGCCAGGGGTGAAAATTGCCGGGAAAGTGCGCCTGCTGCCCCAGGTGAAACCCACGAAGGAGCGGGCCACATTGCTGGTGGTGCGGCGATCGCTGCCACTGGTGCAGTTGCTGAAGCTAATGAATTTGTACAGCAATAACGCGATGGCAGAGCAGTTGGCGGACCAGCTTGGTGGGGGACCGGCGATCGCCCAGGCGCTAGCAGAGTCAATGGACTTTCCCGCCGGTGAAATCCAGCTAATCAACGGTTCTGGGCTGGGGGTGGATAACAAAATCTCCCCCCGCGCCGCCACTGCCTTGGTTCTGCGCCTTGCCCACACCCTGCGCCACCCTGCCGATGGAGCAAAATCTTACGCGATCGCCGACGTCTTTCCCACGGCGGGCTTCGACAAGGCAACCATTAAAGATCGAAAAATGCCTGGTGGTTCAGCCGTTAAAACTGGAACTTTAAATGCCGTAAGCGCTCTCGCTGGATTATTCCCTACCCACACATATAATGCCCCAGGCTTTGCCATCATTAATGGTGGACTGCCGCGTGTTTTAAGAATTAACCAAGATCGACTGCTACAAAACTTACAAGGGCTCTGGGGAAAACCCAACCCAATACCAGTGGAGTTGACGCCACAAAAAAATCAGCAGGGATTGACCAATCATGATCCGAAACTGGGCGATCGCCACCGCACCATTATCCCTCTCCTAACTGCGCCAAACCCAAAGGAAAGTGATTCTGAATAGTTCTAATTATCCTGAAAATCAGGTAATTGGGGCGTTAATACATCCACGGCTTTTAGGGAAAAACTGTTTTTTAAAGTGTTAGGAAATTCAGTAATTAGGGACTGTAAAAACGGTGATGCGATCGCCATTTCTCCAGGAAATTCCGCCACATCATAAAACCCGTCCACTAACGTTAAAGTCGACACCTTTTTCTCATTAGGATCCACAATCCAATATTCAGAAATTTGGCAAATGGCGTACTCGGTGCGTTTTTGTCGGTAATCTCGGGCGATCGCCTCTCTCCCCGGCGACACCCCCTCCACCGCAAGATCTGGCGGCGGCATTTCCTGCAAAACCGTCGAACTTTTCGCCTTCAGCGACTCTCCAGGCAAAGGCTCCAAAAGCACCAATAAATCAGGATTCCGAACCGTTGCCCGACCGCTGGACACAACAACATCAGTTTTATGGCTTAATCGCTGAAATGGTATACCCAAGCGGGAGAAGAGAATCACCAGCATCATCGCAACTTGGCGGTTTAGTTCGCTTTCCGCAGGCAACTTTCTTAAGACTCCGTTTTCAAGTTCCCAAGTGCTATCCGGTGGAAAATCATACTCTAAA
>CALCTI010000315.1 GCA_937894105.1 uncultured cyanobacterium | reverse complement strand
CAAGGATGATTTTTGCCCCCTGCATTAGGCACCGGGCGATCGCCACCCGCTGCTGTTGCCCACCGGATAGGGACGCTGCCCGCTTGTAAGCCTGTTCCACAATGCCAACGCGATCCAGAGCCGCCAGTGCCCGCTGAATATCCTCCTTCTAAAACAACCTCAGCAGCGATCGCCCCAGGGACAGTTTTGGTAAATTGCCCACCATGACGTTCTCAATGACGGTGAGGCGGTTTACCAGGTTAAATTGCTGAAAAATACAACCGATTTGCCCCCGCAGCGATCGCACCTGGGAATGTAATTGCCCATCCTTCTGAAGAACGGAGCTGTAAATTTCAACGGTGCCCGCCTGAGCTTCCTGGAGACCGTTAATATTCCGCAGCAAGGTGGACTTGCCCGAACCAGACGCCCCCACCAAAGCCACCATTTCCCCTGGGGCAACCTGTAGATCGACTCCCTGAAGGGCGGGCTGACCCTTGAAAGATTTGAATAACCCTTGAACCTTTACCGCAGAGGGCGCATAAGTGCTCTCTAAGGTATTTCGAGCGGCTGATTCCATGGCTTCTTGCTAATTGAATACTGCTGTTTTAGGGGGAGCTACTTTGGGATTAGCGCAAATCTCAACGGAAATGGGAACAGATGAGTGAGCGCAAATTGTCAATAACGCCATTGTGACGTCATTTTTAGACCCCATGATGGGCGTTGGGTTGAGTTTTAACTAAGCATTGCCTAATTAGGTATTTTCCAGTCGGACATTTCCTAACTGAGCATTTCTAATTAGGCATTTCTAATTAGGCGTTTCTAATTAGAAATTAGCAACGAGCCACATCGCACAGGATTTTAAAATTCATTTGCAGTTTAGTGGATGACAGCCCTTAATAAGCCATTGCAATATAAATTCCAGTAACCTATAACCTGCATAGACCTCTACGCAAATGAAATGGAAGCTAATCCAGGGTTAAGTGACCATGAACCGACATGCAGCGGTGTTGGCGAAGGCTCCCCTAGGGCTGCTGGAGGGGCGGGTGAAGGCGCTGGGGACGCTGCCGGAGTATGGGTTTTTGCGATCGCCGGAGATCGGTTTAGCCATGGTGCGCGGTCGGGCGGAGGGTAACGGTCAACCGTTCAATTTGGGGGAAATGACCATTACCCGCTGTGTGGTGACCCTGTCGGCGGATGGAGCGAACGGTGAGATTTCGGGATTTGGCTATGTGGCGGGGCGATCGCAGCGCCATGCGGAATTGGCAGCAGTGTGTGACGGGTTACTTCAGCATCCAGGGTGGCAAGACACTGTACAAACCTTGGTGATTGACCCGTTGGCCGCCGCCGCCGAAGAAAAGCAGGCAAAGGAAGCGGCAGAGGTGGAATCTACCCGCGTTAACTTTTTCACATTGCTACGGGGGGAAAGTTAAATGGAAGCCTTGACTTCGCCCCCGCCCGGTTTTAAAGATCCCGTCCATGGCACCCAGGAAACTTTTCGAGCCTTGCTGGATGCTCTGGCGAGACCGGGGATGGTCCAAACCTCCGCGATCGCCCAGTGTCCCAAAGACTTAACCAGTGCCTGTGGGGCGGCTTGCCTGACCCTGATGGATTTGGAAACGGTGATTTGGCTACAGCCGGGAATTAATGAGGCGGTTAAGTCTTGGCTCCTATTCCACACCGGCTGTCGATTTACGGACGCCCCCAAAACTGCGGATTTCGCCGTAATTACCAGTAGCGAAACAATGCCGAAGCTAGATGAATTTAACTGGGGCAGCGGGGAATATCCCGAGGCGTCCACGTCCCTATTGATTCAGCTTTCATCGTTGCAGGGAGGCCATTCGGTGACCTTGCAGGGACCGGGCATTTTGGAGGCGATCGCCATCAGCCCCCCCCTGCCTCAGGATTTTTGGGATCAGTGGCGGGAGATGACCACCGACTATCCCCTGGGAGTTGATCTGTGGTGTTTTTCGGGCGATCGCGTCCTGGGCTTACCGCGAACGGCTCGGGTAGTATCTCACCAGGAGGAAGCGTAATGGATTTATCGATTCGGCCAGCCGCCACTGAAGATCTGCCGGAGGTGTTGCGGCTGTATTACCAATCTGGCGTTGATGCTGATTCGGGCATGAGGGTGAGCGACGGAGAACAGTTTTTTGAGCGTATCCAGCAGTATCCCAACTATTCCCTGTGGATCGCAGGGCTGGAACGCAAAACCGTGGGCACCTTTGCCCTGTTGGTGATGGATAACCTGGTGCATCACGGCGCCCCTGCAGGCATTGTAGAGGGGGTGGCAGTGGACCCGGCGTTTCAGGGGCGAGGTATTGGTCGGCAAATGATGGAGGTGGCGATCGCCCAGTGTCGCGCGGCAGGCTGTTACAAAATGAGCCTTTCCACGAACTTAAAACGCAAGGACGCCCTTGCTTTCTACGAGTCGCTAGGGTTTGAAAAGCACGGTTATAGCTTTGTGGTTGAAATGGGTTGAGGAAGGAATATGCCTTACGTAGCGGTTAAGGGCGGAGAGCGTGCCATTCAAAATGCGGAGGCATTGCTAAAAGCGAAACGGCGGGGCGATGGGTCGGTGCCGATGGTCACGTCGAAGAAGGGCGAGTCTTCACCGTCCTGAACTTCGGCAACGGCGACGGGACTTCCATCTCGCAGCTCATGGAGCCTTTCGGCCCAGGCGTGGAAGAGCGCGCGCGTTGGCTCGCTTCGCGCGAGGTCGCTGATTGACGGTATGTTGAGGTC
>CALCTI010000314.1 GCA_937894105.1 uncultured cyanobacterium | reverse complement strand
CGTAACGTGTACTAGCAACTCCTCGGGCGGCGTATCGGGTCCTAAAGACGTCACCAGGGCTGATTCCAAAATGGCCAACACGGCGGCAGGAGTTTCCTGGGGCACGGCGATCGCATGCCCGGAGCTAAAAATTGCCACAAAGCCACTCACCATTAGCCCGCCAAATAGGGCCAACCCAATTCCTACCGGCGCAAAGTCCTCTAAGGTGCCGGAAAAAATCAAAATCGCAAAAGACAGGGATAGGCTGATGCCGATAATGCCCGCGATCGCACCAGCGGCCAGCCCTGGCACCAGACGAGGAGGCGACAATTCCTGTTGAATGCTCTTCAGGAGGTTTTTATTCTTAAATAATGTCTTAGGCAATAACGTCTTAGACAATAGCCCTGCTCCGTCACTGGTCCACATTGAGCAATAGTGTATCTCGCTCGGTGAGGGGGCATGGATATTGGGGCGATCGCGATTTCTATAATCGCCCTGTTTCACCAAAGCCCAGCGCCCATTAAAGCGCCCATTTGAGCGTCCTTGGTCAAAGCAAAGTAGCCCGATCAGAATTTGGACGTTCTCCAGTTTGGACTGATAATAAGCAAGCCTTAATAAACCTCAGTGCCACGGCACAAAGCCAGCCCAAATCCGGCCCCTTCCTTCAACAGGGGGAAATTAAGGAGGGCTTTGGGTGGCACTGAGGTTCGTTTCGTAAGCATGTCTCGACCTTCACGCCTCCTTTTGCCTTGGTTTCATGACTATTAAAATCCGCCGAATTAACCCTAGCCCCGCCGTCAACGTTGAGTTTTTGCAATACCAGGTCAAGACGCCGGACGCTGAGCCTCGCAACATCCTCGAAAAAATTGTGTGGGCAAAGGAGGCGGAAGTGGATCGCATGCGGGAGTCGATGAGCTTTTTAGAGTTACGTCGCCAAGTCTCATCCGCCCCAGAGCCCAAGGATTTTCTTGGTGCCCTACGCAATCCCCCTGCTCCTAAGCCCGCGTTAATTGCTGAGGTAAAAAAGGCGTCCCCTAGCAAAGGGGTGATTCGTGCGGATTTCGATCCCGTGACGATCGCCCAAACCTATGCAGCCAACGGCGCAGCCTGTTTATCGGTACTAACGGACGTGCAATTTTTCCAGGGCAGCTTTGAATATTTAGCCGCCATTCGTCAGGCGGTGGACCTGCCCCTGCTGTGTAAGGAATTTGTTTTGTATCCTTACCAGGTGTTTATGGCGCGATCACGAGGAGCTGACGCTGTTCTATTAATTGCTGCAATTTTATCTGACCAAGATTTGCAATATTGCCTGAAAATCGTCGCTAGCTTAGGGATGGCAGCGCTGGTGGAGGTGCATACTCTGGAGGAGCTGGACCGGGTGCTAACTTTGGACGGCGTGCAGTTGGTGGGCATTAACAACCGCAATTTGGAAACCTTTGAGGTGACCTTGGACACCACCCGCATGCTGATGGAAAAGCGAGGAGAGGTGTTGAAGTCGCGCAATATTTTGGTAGTGAGTGAGTCGGGCTTGTTTACCCGCGACAATCTGGACCAGGTAGGCTCTTACGGTGCGGGCGCGGTGCTGGTGGGCGAAGCGCTGATGCGTCAAGATGACCTTGCCAGTGCAGTCAAAACCTTAGTGCAGAAATAGAGAAACAAACTAATGTCATCTACCCCGCCGCGATCGCTTCCTCCTGCCGCCCTGCGCCGCCTTGGTCGGGTGCGATCTCTGGCCCGTTGGCTCGACCGGGCGATCGCCATTCCCGGCACCAAGATCTGCATCGGGCTAGACGCCATCATTGGGCTGCTGCCAGTGGGGGGCGATTTTGTGGGACTGGCCCTGTCTATGTATTTAATGGTGGAAGCGGCGCGGCTGGGTGCTCCGGCAACGTTGCTGACGAAAATGGCGGCCAATGTGGCGGTGGATTTGGGGCTGGGCAGCGTGCCGGTAGCAGGGGACTTTATTGACGTGCTGTGGCAGTCCAATGCCCGAAACGTGGAGCTTTTAGAAGAATTTTTGGTGGAGTCGGGAGAAACCCTGGAGCCGGATCCCCAGGTGCCGTGGGGATTGTTGATTGGGCTGCTGCTGCTGTTGCTGGCCGGGGCGATCGCGGTTTTGATTTTTGCGGGCTGGCTAATTGGCGTCTTATTTAGCGCTATTACCGGTTAAGCCCCAAAGAATTGAATATAGTCAGGGAAACACGCGCAACAGAGAGTTGTAACGAGGGCTGTAACTATGGCATCGGCGATCGCCCCAGAAGCTAATTCCGTCCTTTCCTACCAGTGGCAAGGGTTCCGATGTACCTACGAAAAAGTCCCCTCCCCTTCCGACTCCCCCAATAGCCCGGCACTGTTGCTGATTCACCCCATCGGTGTCGGCCTATCGCGCACCTTTTGGACCCGCTTTTTGACCGCTTGGCAAAAGGAGGGAACCCCAGCAACCGTTTATAACCCCGATCTGCTGGGCTGTGGCGACGGCGATATTCCGGACCGCCTCACCCGCCCCGAAGAATGGGCCGCTCAGCTGTGGCAGCTGATCGAAACGGAAATTAAGCGCCCGGTCATTCTGGTAGTGCAGGGGGCACTGCTGCCGGTGGGGCTAGAACTGTGGGCGATCGCCGACGCCAAAGGCAAAAGCGACACCATCCACGCCATGATCCTCTCCGGGGGGGGGGGGGGGAGGGGGGTGCCGGAGGGGGGGGGGGGGGGGGGAGAGGGGGGAGGGAGGGGGGGGGTGGGGGG
>CALCTI010000313.1 GCA_937894105.1 uncultured cyanobacterium | reverse complement strand
AGCATTCCCACCTCCATTCGCAATTCCTATCCCCAAGTACCATGGCGCAGCATCACAGGAATGCGGGACAAAATGATTCATCAATATTTTGGCATCAACCATCGGGTACTGTGGTCCACCGTCCAAGACGACCTCCCCGCCCTAGAGCCCATTATCCGAGCCATCTTGATAGATTTGACCCAGTAGCGCTATCTATCCACAAATATCAAACCAGTGTGATTTGCTTCAGGTCGCGCTCTGCAACGCTGTAGGTGGGCAAAGCTGCCTGAGCAATCGATGAAATCGGTCATTGTGGAGTCGCTCCAGCAAATGGACCATCTTGTGAACCACCACATATTCCAAACAGTGGGGCGGCGATCGCATCAGCTCCATATTTAGCCAAACTCTGCGCTTCTGAATATTTCAAGTACCCCATCGGGTTTTCATGCGCTTCACCCGCCCCCCATAGTTGTCTTCCGCTGCACCGCGATCGCAATCCCACCGACCTCAAACGCGATCGCAATGCCTCCCACCTCAACCGTCTCAGTCGCAAAAATATTCGATGACATCATCAGGTAGGCATTCCACGCCCTAAGATAAAACCATTCATTCAGGAGACTCATCCTATGCCCGTCAGTGCCGTTGGAAACCCACCGCCCGAAGCAGACCAATTGCGTAACGATCTGGAAACGCAACTGCCAGAAATCATTGCCCAATTTAACGAGGTTCTACAGGAGAAATTCGGCTTCAAAGATATTCGTGTCGGTGGCTTCACCATCGTCCCCGCTGAAGCAGTGGCAAACAGCAACATCTCCTGTGACGAAGAAGGCTGCTCCATTTCCTAAAACCGTCAACCGCCAAGTTTTCTATGAACTGCTGGGTCGCCAGCCGATGACCATCCGCTTCAAACGGATTAGCCTCTGATGTCACTAGGGCGTGTCGTCAATTAAGAGCCAGAAGCCTTATACAGTGGGGAGTACACGCCCTTTCAAAACAAAAAAACTAGGGACTGAAACCGTTACAGCGAAAGGCTTTGAGGTTTAAATGATGACAGCCCCTAGCTCAGGCGAACCTGCCTTAGTTCTGCCTCCGTCATTTTATAGGTGGGCAAAAACTGCCCGAGCAATCGGTGGAATCGGTCATTGTGGAGTCGCTCCAGCAAATGGACCATCTCGTGAACCACCACGTACTCCAAACAGTGGGGGGGCGATCGCATCAGCTCCACATTTAGCCAAACCCGACGTTTTTGGATATTGCAAGTGCCCCACCGGGTTTTCATCCGCTTTACCCGCACCTCATTCACCTGCACGTCCATGATCGGTTCCCATTTTTTAATCAGCGCCGGGGCGATCGCCTTCAACTGTTGCCGATACCAGCCATAAAGCACCTGTTCCCGATCCGCAGCCGTAGCGGGCGATCGCGTATAAAGGTGCAACACATCCGGATCTTGTAGTTCCACCCGTTGCTTGCCCGCTGTGGAATGAACCTGCAAACAGCAGGGCTGTCCCCGATAGTAATGGGTTTCACCGGCAATATATTGGCGCGGTTCTGGAGGCTGTTGGAGTCGGCATTTGGCGCGCTTTTTTTCAATCCATCCCACCTTCGACTCCGCAAATTGGCGCACCCGAGCTAAATCCGCGTGAATGGGAGCGGTGATGGAAACTCGACCGTCCGGCGGATGAACCTTCAGGTTGATATTTTTAATCGCCTTACGCTGCACCGCGATCGCGATTCCGTTCACCTCAAGGGTTTCAACAGCAAAGATGGTAGATGATGGCATCGGCGAATAGGGTGGAGTTGTTTTTGTGCTGTCTTAGGGCGTGTCATCAATTAATCTTCAGGAGCCTTATGCAGTGGGGAGTACGCGCCCTTTAAAAACAAGGCTAGGGGCTGAAACCCTCACGGCTCTTGACTTAGGGATTCAATTGATGACAGCCCCTAGTCGGGCTTCCAGTGTGCCCCAGCTCAAGGGTGATGACATAAGAATTAGAATTATTTGACTTAGCCTTGTGCCCAGCGCCCCACCAACTATCGCTAATTTATATGGCTGATTTACTTAAAGCCAACTCCTCATCCGACCATATCGCCCCGCGCCCCTTGCCCGATCGCTTACGCCCACGGGAACTAGAGGACGTCGCCGGACAAGAACACCTAACGTCCGACGGTATGCCCCTCCAGCGAATGGTGGCAGGCGGCAGAATTCGATCCATGATTTTATGGGGGCCACCGGGCTGCGGCAAAACGACCCTCGCCCGCATTGTGGCAGAAAATTCAGGCTTATATTTCGAGCAACTATCCGCCGTTTTTGCTGGCGTAAAAGATTTAAGAAGCGTCTTCGAGGCAGCGCGAAAACGGCGACAAAACGGCGAGCAAACCCTGCTTTTCGTAGATGAAATCCACCGCTTTATGAAATCCCAGCAGGACGCATTTTTGCCGGTGGTAGAAGACGGCACCATCGTTTTAATCGGCGCAACCACCGAAAATCCGTCCTTTGAACTAAACGGCGCATTACTCTCCCGGTGCCAAGTTTTTATCCTAAAGCGCCTCAGCGAAGACGCCTTAGAAACCTTGCTGCAACGGGCAGAAGCGATCGAAGGGAAACAGTTGCCCCTGACCGAACAGGCTCGTGAAATGCTAAACATCCTCGCAGATGGGGATGGACGTTACGCATTATCAATGGTCGAACAGGTGCTATTGCAAAATGACTCGCTGGACGCTGAAGCTCTGCTGGACTTTGTGCAAAAGCGGGCACCCCTTTACGACAAAAAGGACGAGGGCCATTACAACCTCATTTCCGCCTTACACAAATCAGTACGGGGCAGCGACCCCGATGCAGCGCTGTACTGGTTTGCCCGGATGCTCGCCGGCGGTGAAGACCCTCGATTTATTGCCCGGCGTATGACCCGGATGGCATCGGAAGATATCGGCCTATCGGATCCCCAAGCGTTACCCCAATGCATTGCCGCGTGGGAAGCCTATGATCGCCTCGGTAGCCCGGAGGGTGAGCTAGCCCTAGCCCAAGCGTTGGTTTATCTCGCCACCGCCCCCAAATCCAACGCAGTTTATTCGGCGTACAAAACAGCTCAGAAAAAGGCCAAAGCCACCAGTTCTTTAATGCCGCCAAAACATATTTTGAACGCGCCGACCAAACTAATGAAAAAAGCAGGCTATAGCCAAGGTTATATTTACGATCCAGACACTCCCGAAAGCTTTTCTGGACAGAACTATTTCCCCGAAGAAATGGGGCGTTTATCGTTTTATCAACCCGTGCAGCGAGGTTTTGAAAGGGAAGTTCAAAAGCGATTAGATTATTGGGCAAGATTGCGAGCAAAAAAATCGCAAGATTATGACTAGTGCAGCGTCAAGGGCAAAAATTAGGGCTTCTCTTTTGTGAAACAGATATTTCATCATGTTTTCAGCAATCGTCAACCCTAAAATTTAAAGCTGACTTAGCACTAGGTCCATCTGCGATAGAAGGCATTTTCTTCCCATGCGGCTGCAGTGCGCTGTTCAAGCTTTTCTAGGGCGATCGCTTCAAGGGGTTGAAATTTCGACGCCACTCGCACATTCCCTTCTAATTGCGCCACATTTTCCGCCGCGATAATTGCGCAATGAACGCCCTTTTGAGACAGGGTGTAGCCTAACGCCTGGTGCATTCTGTCCAGGGCTCCGGAGCGAAAGAGGCGACCGTAAGCCGGCACTTTCATAGCGGTGACGCCCACATTTTTCTCCTGGGCAATGGGGAGGACGCCGGGGATAAAGGAGCGAGGATGGTGAATTTCGGCGGCGTTGATGGGAATTAGGGTGTGGTCAAAAGGATAGCGGCGCAGGGCTTCGGCAATAACGTCGGGTTCGTGGTGCCCGGTGATGCCGCTAAATTTGACGATGCCTTGCTCTTGGGCTTCTTCCAGGGTTTTAGCGGCTCCGTTGGCTCCAAAAATTTCGTCTAATTCTTCTTCAAAAGATACGTGATGAAATTGCCACAGGTCTAGGTAGTCGGTGTTGAGGCGTTTGAGCGATCGCTCCAGTTGCCGCCAAGCTCCATCGCGATCAAATACAGCGGTTTTGCTGGCAATAAACACATCCTGACGGTACGTGGGCAGCACCTTTCCCAGGTGTTCTTCGCTGGGACCATAGCTGGCGGCGGTATCAAAATAGCGAATGCCCAACTCCCACGCTCGATGAATTTGCGCGATCGCCGCATCCTCTTGCCCCGGATTCGATAGCGGCGTTTGTCCTGCACCCCCTAATCCCAAAATGGGCAGCTCAATATTGGTGCGTCCCAGTTTGCGCTGGGGCATGGGTGCGGCGGAGGATTGTGTGGAGGCTTGGGTGGGCGATCGCCCCTCGGCGGATGCTGGTGGCGATGGACTCGACGAAACCTGCGATCGCCCGTTAGCGCAACCAACCACTCCCAAGCCCGTAGTCAGGCTGGTGGCTAGAAATTTACGGCGGGTGCTTTTGGAATAGACCGACATATTTCTGAACTCGTTTAGGGTTTGGGTGATCGCTATGTTTCCCTACGATCAGGCTAACAAAATAATTTGGTGAGTTTTGGAGGTCTTTGACAACCCGTTGTCCACAAATATTTCGTAGTTTTTGTCGACCGGGGGACATAATCTAGAGATTGTGGGTCCGCCGGGTATCTAATGACCGCTCAACTCGAATCTCCTAAGCCGCTGTCTGAGTCAAAATCGGTAAATTTTGCCAGCATTATGCCCCAGCCGCTGGCGTTGATGATTAGCTTCAGTTCGGTGGTCTTGTTTGCTGCCGCCAGCCTGCGCCATTGGTTATTGCAATCAACGGCGTTTGATTTGGCCATTTATGACCAGGTGGCGTATCTGATGGGGCGCGGGTTGTTGCCCTACGCCACCGTGTCCGATATGCACCATATGGGTAATCACGCGGCCTATTCGTTTTATTTGGTGGGGCTGCTGTATGGGCTGGTGCCGTCGGTGCACTGGTTATTTGGGGTTCAGGGATTCGCCCTGTCCCTCGGCGCATGGCCCACGTGGGCACTGGCGCGACGGGCGGGGCTCAGTCAGCGGCTATCGCTGGTGATGGGGGCGGTGTATTTGCTGTATCCCCTGGTGTTTAACGTGAATTTGTTTGATTTCCATCCAGAGGTGATGGTCATCGCGGCGATGTTGGGGGCAATTTGGGCGGCGCGATCGCGGCGGATGGTGTTATTTTCGGCGCTGATTGTGTATGTGCTGGGGGGCAAGGCGGTGCTGTCCCTGACGGTGCTGGGATTGGGGATTTGGCTGGTATTTTTCGAGCGGCGGCAATGGAATGGGGCGATCGCTCTGACACTGGCGAGCAGGTGGTATTTGACGGCAACCCAGGTGGTGATTCCCCTGTTTAACGACGGAGAGGGACACGATGCGGTGGGGCGTTATTCGTACCTGGGTAGCTCGGTATTGGAGGTGGCGAAAAATACTTTGCTGCGACCAGATTTGGTGTTTGGGCAGGTGCTGTCCTTGGACACGGTGATGTACCTAATATTGGTCAGTACGCCGTTGATTTGGTGGCTGTTGGCGGGACGGCTTGGGGCATTGGTGGCGGCGGTGCCCGCAGTGGCGTTGAATGTGTTGTCCATGGCGGACCAGCAGCGGGATTTGGTGCATCAATACTCCCTACCAATTTTGCCATTTGT
>CALCTI010000312.1 GCA_937894105.1 uncultured cyanobacterium | reverse complement strand
CGCCACATATTCGCGAATCCCCCCCTCGTAACAGTAAGATTCAATGCGAGGCTCGCCCCCTTTGGCTTTGTCGAGACGAAAATCGCTAAAAGTAATTTTCACCCCAGCGTTAAGGTAAGCCAACTCCCGAAGACGGCTAGACACGGTGCTGTAGTCAAAATCTGTGGTTTCCGTAAAAATGTCGCTGTCTGGCTGGAACTGGACCTGGGTGCCCGTTTCCGATCCTTTAGCCGGTGTGGCGTTGAGTCCTCCAATGGGCACTCCCCGCTCGTAGCGCTGCACATGCACCTGTTTGTCCCGGCGCACTTCCACTTCCACCCACTGGGACAGAGCATTAACCACGGACACACCCACCCCATGCAAGCCCCCTGACACTTTGTAGCTGCCACCGCCGAATTTTCCGCCGGCGTGAAGCACGGTCATTACGGTTTCTAGGGCAGACTTGCCGGTGCGAGTGTGAATGCCCACGGGAATACCGCGCCCGTTATCCGTCACCGTAACGGATCCGTCTGCGTTGAGGTTGACTTCAATGTGGGTGCAGTATCCGGCCAGGGCTTCATCAACGGAATTGTCCACCACTTCGTAGATCAGGTGGTGCAATCCCCTCGGTCCCGTGGAACCGATGTACATCCCTGGGCGCTTCCGGACGGGCTCCAAACCCTCCAATACTTGGATTTGGTCAGCACCGTAATTACTGCTCATGTAGGACTCTCCGATTTAACGGCTAGAAAACCCCGAAAAGCTTCCGAGGGACAAAAATCATATTAATTCTAACATGTCCGGGTCAGACGGGTTTCTGGTAGGGGCTAAGAGGGTGTTCAATATTTGGGTGAACCCTGTGAGTTTTGAGGGTTAATTTTTGAGTCATTTTTTTGCGCTATTTTCTGGGGCTTGAAATGGATAAAAATTGTGTCTAATTGGGGTAAAAAATTGCGCTGGGGGTCGGGGCGATCGCCCCCTGTCTCTCTTCCGCTCCATCGCCAGTTCCGATAAAACCGACAATTAATGCGAGTGGCGCGTCATTCAAGGGACGTGTAATGCGAGTGGCGTGATTCCTACCAAAGGCGCTGAATTTCCTTTTCCCGGTAGCCCAACCGTTCGGCAATGGATTTAACGATGAAGCGGTGGAAAGCGGAGGCGAGTTCCGGAGCTTCCTGTTCCATTTGTTCAAAAGCGTCGCCGGACAGGTAGAACAGGTGGCTGAGGCGATCGCCAATAATCGACGCAGACCGAGGGGCATTTTGGTAGAGACCCAGTTCGCCGAGGACGGTGCCGGGGGTGAACTTACGCAGGCGCTTGGATTTGCCCCGCTCCGGCTCTAGCCAAACGCTGACTCGACCGGACACTAGAAAATAGAGCCCGTCGGGGCGATCACCTTGGCGAAATAGATGTTCTCCTTTTGCGATCGCGATGGTTTTGAAATAAGGAAGAATGTCTTGGATGCGATGTTCGCCGTCGAGGATGCGCAGAAAGATACCGGTGCCCAACATGCCGCTGGTATAGGTGTGATCTTCGGTGACCTCTTCGGGAGCTTCCTTTAGCAGGTGATTTTCACAAATTTCTAGGGCGCGGTCCAGGTCGGGAACAGAGCGACGGTGAGGGTTCGTGTCCTTTAAAACGCCGCTTTTTTTAAACTGGGCTTCGTGGGATAGCTCCAAATGGGAAAATAATATATCGATGTCATATTTTTTCGCTAGCTGGCACAGTTTTAAAAAGCTGACGCTGGCAGACGAATCGAGTCCCCGCACCCGGTGAAAGTCCAACACCGCCAGTTTTAACGGGGGTGCACTGGGATCGTCTAAGCGGCGGCGCAGGCGATCCAAAAGCTGGTGAGCGGTGCCAAAAAAGATAAAGCCGTGAAGCTCCAAAATATACACCGAGTCGCCGTTTTCGTTGAGCCAGCGCACTTGGGCCGGCGATCGCTCCACATTGGACCGCAAATGTTTTCCTGAAAACTCTCGCTTGGTGACCCCAATACGGCTGTACTTAACGGCGAAAAGAAGGATCGCAGCGATCGCCCCAAACACAATTCCCGGCAGCACCCCCAGAAAAGCAATCACCGTCAAAATCAACAGCACAATGCAGTAGTCGCTGAGGGGCATTTGCCGCACCGTTTCCCAGGTCCACTCAATTAACAACGTCAGCCCGAAGAACATAATCATGCCCCCCAGCACCGGTTTGGGGAAGGCCGCCAGCAAAATTGAACCGAATTGGAGACCAAAGGCGAAAAATAGGGCCGTCACCAAACCGGCCACGCGTCCGCTACCGTTGAGCTTGGACGGCAAAATCGACAGGGACGGATCCGTATAGCAAGGAAAGCCTGCGCCAAAACTGGCCGCCAAATTCGCTGCCCCTACGGCCTTTAGCTCCCGGTCGATTTTAATATCGTCGCCCACCGCCAGTTCAATGCCGCTAACGGTCAACAGCAGGTCCAACAGGCTTAGGACCACACTGGTGCCCATCCCTTCAATATTGTCGAAAACCGCTCCCCATTGGAGCGATCGCAATTCGCCCCAGGGAATGGGACGCCATAAACTGCCACTGGGATAATGCCCACCGCCAAGCTACCGGGAATATTGCGCCAGTGGTCATACTTTTTGGACAGCCAGGGGAGGGCCACGGCAAAGACAACGGCACTGAGCCAGCGGGGCAGTACGCCAATTTGGAATAGATCGGGAATGGTGCCCCATTCCAGTGGAAAATCTGCCGTTACCGCGATCGCCCCGCGACATAGCAACCACCCGGTGCCCGCCAAAAAGCCGCCAATAACCGGATAGGGAACAAAGCGCACCACCGCTCCCAGTTTCAGCCACCCCAGCAAAAAACACGACATGCCTACCAGGGCCGTGGACAGGGCAATCATCACCGTAACGTGTACTAGCAACTCCTCGGGCGGCGTATCGGGTCCTAAAGACGTCACAAGGTCTGATTCCTACAAGGACAACAAGGCGTCAAGAGTTTCCAGGGGCAAGGCGAACGCA